>NZ_JBVHYH010000095.1:0-32319 GCF_055569135.1 Kitasatospora sp. NPDC029367 | reverse complement strand
CGGCCGGGAGGTGCCCCCACCGCATGGACTCCCTCCTCCGCCTTGCGATGCACGCACCCCAACGCCGCGCGCTGATCCGACGCGAATTGTCAGACACGCCCTAGTGGAACGGCGTTCTACTTGACCGGGCCCGCGTCCGGGGCCAGCACGCCGCCCGCCACCAGGCCGATGATCAGAACGCCGAGCAGCACCCGGTAGACCACGAACGGCAGGAAACTGTTGTTCGAGATGTACTTGAGGAACCAGGCGATCGCCGCGTAGCCGACCGCGAAGGCGATCAGGGTCGCCAGGATCGTCGGACCCCAGGCCGGCGCCGGGCCCTCGCCGATCTTGAACAGCTCCAGCGTCCCCGAGGCGAGCACCGCCGGGATCGCGAGCAGGAACGAGTAGCGGGCCGCCGCCTCCCGGCTGTAGCCGAGCAGCAGGCCCGCGCCGATCGTGCCGCCGGAGCGGGAGACCCCGGGGATCAGCGCCAGCGCCTGGGCGAAGCCGTAGGCGGCCGCGTGCGGCAGGGTCAGGTCGGTGATCGGACGGGCGTGGCGGACGGCGCGGGTGCGGTCCGCGAGGGCCAGCACGAGGCCGAACACGATCAGCGTGGTGCCGATGATCCGCAGGTCGCGCAGGTGGGTCTCGATGGAGTCCTGGAACAGCTTGCCGAGGACGCCGATCGGCAGCGTCCCGATGATCACGAACCAGCCCATTTGGGCGTCCGGGTCGGAGCGCAGCGCCGGGCGGACCAGCGACAGCGCCCAGGTGCGGACGATCGAGGCGATGTCCCGGCGGAAGTAGATCAGCACGGCGGCCTCGGTGCCGAGCTGGGTGACGGCGGTGAAGGCGGCGCCCGGGTCGTCCCAGCCCAACAGGGCCGAGAACACCCGTAGATGGGCGCTGGAGGAGACGGGCAGGAACTCGGTGAGCCCCTGGATCAGGCCGAGAACGGCCCCGTTGAACCAGTCGATCACCGAACACCCGCCGGGGGTATCGGGCGGGCGTGGCGGGGGTGCGGCATGGGCGGGTCCTCGCGGGTCGGTGCGGGCGTGCGGACGACCGCGACCCGCGCGACCCCGGGCCGCGCACGGGCCCGGCGCGCGGCCGATGGTACGGGGTGAAGGTGACAGTTCTTTGTTCACCCTTTAACCGGACTTTGCGCACCGGGCTCGCACCCGGGTCCGCGCCGGGCTAGCCGGCCGGCCGGGCCCGGACCCAGGTGCGGTCCTCCGTCAGGTACGTCTCGACCCGCAGCCCCGCGTCCGCCAGGGCCTCCTCGAAGGCCGCCGTCGAGAGCGGGCGGGACAGGAAGGTCTGGGTCCAGGTGCCGTCCGGGAAGACGTACTCCGCCCGGACCGAATTCACCCCGGCACCGACCGGTGTCGCCGAGACGATCCGGACCACCCCGTCCGTCCCGGCGATCCGGCTCTCCCGCGGCACGTTCCGGTGCCAGTCCTCGCCCTCGCGCTGCACCAGCACGCAGCCGTCCCCGGCGACGTGGCGGCGGCAGGTCTCCAACAGGCCCTGGCGGACGGCCGGATCGCCGGCGTGCACCAGGAAGGAGGCGAGCAGCACGACGTCGAAGCGCTCGCCGAGGTCCAGCCGTTCGATCGGGCTGCGCACCGTACGGACCTCCGGGCGCACCCGGGCGAGCATCTCGGCGGACTCGTCCACCGCCGTCACGGTGAAGCCGCGCTCGACCAAGGGGTGGGTCATCCGGCCGACGCCGCAACCCAGTTCGAGGATCCGGGCGCCGGGTGGGGCGGCCGCCTCGATCACGTCCGGGGCGTCACCCACCGGGAGGCGGGTCCACACCTCCACCGCGCAGCCGTCCGGGGTGATCGCGCCCGCGCCCGTGCCGTCGTAGCCCTCGCGCCGCCCGTCCTGCTGGTGCGCGTTGCCGGTCTCGTGCAAGTCGTTGCCCATGGGGCCATCGGAACACGCGCGGGGCGGGGTGGGAAGGCGGTTCCGATGGCTTTCGGTCAACCCGTCGGGAGCTCCAGCCCGGCTCTACCTGCACGGCCTCGGCGCCAGCTCGCCGGTCTACTTCGCGGCCGCCGCCGCCCACCCGCTGCTCACCGGGCGCCGCGCGCTGCTGCTCGACCTGCTCGGCTTCGGGATCAGCGACCGGCCCGCCGACTTCGGCTACACCCTGGAGCAGCACGCCGACGCGGTCGCCAAGGCCGTCGCGGCGGCCGGGCTCCGGCAGGTCGAGGTGGTCGCCCACAGCATGGGCGGCGCGATCGCGATCGTCCTGGCGCACCGCCACCCCGGGCTGGTCTCCCGGCTGGTCCTGGTGGACGCCAACCTCGACCCGGTCGCGCCCGATCGCGAGCGGATCGGCAGCAGCGGGATCGCCGGCTATACCGAGGCCGAGTTCCTGGCCGGCGGCCGGGCGGAGGTCGCCGAGCGGGTCGGCCCGTTCTGGTGGTCCACCATGCGGCTGGCCGGGCCCGAGGCCCTCCACCGCAGCGCCGTGCACCTCGCCCGGGGCAGCGAGCCGACCATGCGCGCCCTGCTGCTCGGACTCGACCTCCCGCGCACCTTCCTCCACCCGGAGGCGGACGCCCCCGCGGGCGCCGACGGCCTCCGCGCGGCAGGGGTCCGGGTGGTGGAGGTGCCGGGCTGCGGGCACAACATCATGCTCGACAACCCGGACGGCTTCGCGGCGGCCGCCGCCACGGCGCTCGGGGAGTCGGCGCAGGCTCCCAACTAGGCTGGACGGCACCGCCGGAGAGGAGCCCGTACGATGCCCGTCCTCGTCCCGCCCGCACTGGCCGCCTCACTGGCCGAGTACCTCGGTGCGCGGGGACGCGCCTGGGCGGCCCGACTCCCCTCCCTGGCAGCCGAGTTGACCGAGCGCTGGGAGCTGCGCCCGGACGGGCCGGTGGCCCACGGAGTGGTCGCGCTGGTGCTACCGGTGCGCCGCGCCGACGGTACGCCCGCGGCGCTCAAGCTCCAGCCGGTGGACGAGGAGACGGTGGGCGAGCCGCTCGCCCTCCGGGCCTGGGGCCGCCGCGGCGCCGTCCGGCTGCTCGACCACCAACCGGCCACCGGCGCCATGCTGTTGGAGCGCCTGGACCCGTCCCGCTCACTGCTCACCGTGGCCGACGACCTCGCCGCGGTACGGGTGATCGCCGATCTGCTGCGGGAGTTGACGTCCCATCAGGCACCGCCCGGCCTGCGCACCTTGGCTGATCTCGCGGACGACCTGCTGCTGCGCGCCCCGGCCGCGGCCGCCGCCCACACCGACCCGGACGAGCGGCGCCTGCTCGCCGACTGCGCGGCCGCCCTCCGTGCCGCCCGCGCCGAGCCGGGCGACCGGCTGCTGCACTGGGACCTCCACTACGGCAACGTCCTCGCCCCGTTGCCGGGCGCCGACCGGGCGCCCTGGCTGGCCATCGACCCCAAGCCGCTGGCCGGGCACCCCGGCTTCGAACTGCTGCCCGCGCTGCGCAACCGCTGGGCGGACGTCACGGCCGGCGGCAGTCCGGCCCGGGCGCTGCGGCGCCGCTTCGACCTGCTGGTGGAGGCGCTGGAGGTGGACCGGGAGGTGGCGGCCGCCTGGACGCTCGCCCGGGTGCTGCAGTACGCGGTGTGGGCGGTCGAGGAGGGGGAGACGGCGCTCGACCCGGCCCAGCGCGTCATCGCGGAGCTGTTGTCGGGCCGGGGCTGACGGGCGCCCGGCGCCGCCTCCAGGCGTGGGCTCGGCCCCCATGTCGCCCCCCGCCCGCCCCGCCGCTACGCCCGTACCGCCGTGAACCGGACCCGCACCCCCGGCGCCAGCAGGGCCGCCGGTTCCCGGGCCGGATCCCAGAGCGCCAGCGCCGTCCGCCCGATCAGCTGCCAGCCGCCGGGTGACGGGCTCGGGTAGACGCCGGTGTACGTGCCGGCCAGGGCCACCGAGCCGGTCGGGACGGCGCTGCGCGGGGTGGCCCGGCGCGGCACCCCGTACTGCGGCGGCAGTCCGGTGAGGTAGCCGAAGCCGGGGGCGAAGCCGCAGAAGGCGACCACGTACTCGGGCTCGGTGTGGATCCGTACGGCCGCCTCGGCGGAGACGCCCCAGAGCGCCGCGACCTCCGCGAGGTCGGCGCCGTCGTACACGGTCGGGACCTCCACCAGCGGCCCGTCCGCCGCGGTGGCCGCCGCCGGACGGGCGGTGCGCAGCAGCGCGGCCACCGCGGCGACGTCCGCGACCTCGTCCAGCAGGACGGTGCGGGCGGCGGGCACGATCTCGCCGACCTCGCCGAGCTCCCCGCCGGCCTGCCGGTCGCGCAGCCAGCCGTACAGCGCGGCGACCTCGGCCGTCCCCGGGAGCTCGACCAGCAGCGCCCGCTCGCCGACCCGCCGCACCGCCGGGCCCTCGCCGGGCGGTTCCCCGCTGAGCCCCCCGCCGAGTCCGGCGCCAAGCTCCCCGCTGAGCCGCCCCCCGGCGCCGCCCGTCATGTGAACGCCTCGACCCGCACCCCGGCCGAGGCCAGCGCCCCGCGGATCCGCCAGGCGAGCTGGGCGGCGCCGGGGGTGTCGCCGTGGACGCACAGCGAGCGGGCCTCGACGGCGATCCGGTCGCCGCCGACGGCCTCCACCGCGCCGTCCCGGGCGATCCCGACCGCCCGGGTGATGACCGTCTCGGGGTCGTGCACCACCGCGTCGGGTTCGCGGCGCGGGACGAGGGTGCCGGCCCAGGTGTAGGCGCGGTCGGCGAAGGCCTCGGCGACCACCGGCAGTCCGACCCCCTCGGCGACGGCGAGCAGCCGGGAGCCGGGCAGTCCCAGGACGGGCAGCGGCCCGTCGCAGACCGCGCCGGCCCGCAGCACCCCGGCCACCACGGCCTCGGCCTGTTCGGAGTCGGAGACCACCCGGTTGTAGAGCGCGCCGTGCGGTTTGACGTAGGAGACCCGGGAGCCGGCCGCCCGGGCGAAGACCTGGAGGGCGCCGATCTGGTAGGCGATCTCGTCGGCGAGTTCCTCCGGCGGGACGTCCATGGCGCGGCGGCCGAAGCCCGCGAGGTCCCGGTAGGAGACCTGGGCGCCGATCCGGACGCCGCGTTCGGCGGCCAGGGCGCAGACCCGGCGCATCGTCGACGGGTCCCCGGCGTGGAAGCCGCAGGCGACGTTGGCGCTGGTCACCACGGAGAGCAGGGCCTCGTCGTCGGTCAGGGTCCACCGCCCGAACCCCTCGCCGAGGTCCGCATTGAGATCGATCACCGCATCGGCCACGCCCGTCCGCCTTCCAGCAGCTGTTGAGCCAGATGGTAGGGCCTGGCGGTGAAGCCCGTTGTCCGTCACCCGGATGGGCGGCGGGCCGACCGGCGCGCAGCCTTCACGTGCGCGCCCTGGGGCGGCGCCCCGGCGTGGTGGACTCAGTTCGCGGCAAGGCGCTGCTGGAAGGAACGTTCCAGCGGGCGCAGGGCGCGGAGCACGGTCAGCAGCGGAATGACACCGAAGACGCCGAACGACATGTCGATGAATCGCCACGCCGGCGGGATCCCGCGCAGCGGTCCGCAGATCACCGGCTCCGGATGCCCCGCCCCCAAACGCCCCGAGGCCCGGCGACCGCCCCCGGACGCACCGGTGCCCGGGCGCCGAGGCGGCACCCGGGCACCGGGAGGGGGAGCGGCTACGCCGTGTACGTGAACGTCATCGGCGCGCTGGTGCCGCCCGCCGTGGTGACCGTGACGTCCACCGGCCCGGGCCCACCGGCCGGCGGCGCGTACGCCGTGCAGTACTGCGGCCCGCAGGAGACGCGGGCGGCGGGTACCCCGCCGAACCGCACCGCGCCGTACGTCAGGTTGCGGCCCGCGATGGAGACCGAGGTGCCGCCGGCCACCGGCCCGGCGGCCGGGCCGAGGTACGTGACCGTCGGCGCGGGCGGCGCCGGCGGGGCGGCACCGGTGTAGTCGAAGGCCACCGGGGCCGCGGCCGTGCCGCCCGGGGTGACCACGCTGACCGGGGCGCTGCCGGATCCGCCCGGGGTGGTCACCGTGCAGGCGGTGTCGGTGCAGCTGCCCGGCGCCGGGACGCCGCCGACCAGCACCATGCCGTGGGCCAGGTTGCCGCCGCTGACGGTGATCGGGGTGCCGCCCGCGCCCGGGCCGGTGGCGGTGTCCAGGCCGGTCACGGACGGTGCGTCCGGGACGACCGGCGCGGGGGTGCTGCCGTCCAGCGTCGCGATCGCGACGTGGCCGGTCGGGTCGGTGTCGTTCGGGTTGCCGATGGTGGCGACCAGTTGGCCGGACGCCTTGGACGGGTCGCCGTACACCTTCAGCTTCATGAACTCGGAGAAACCGACCCGCCGGGAGCCCACCAGGACGGCGTCCAGGTGGCGGCCGTCCGGCGAGACGGTCTCGGTGAAGGTGTAGTCGTACGGCGTGGAGTAGAACATCGCGCCGTCGGTGGTGAGGCCCTGCGGCAGGTCGAGGGTGATGTGGGTCGGCCCGGTGAGGTCGGCCGTGCCGGCCGAGGTCCAGCCGACCGAGAACTGGCCCGGCCCGGGCGGGGCGGTGCGCGGCAGGTAGCCGTTCAGCGAGACCGTCACGTGCTGGGCCGAGGGGCCGGGCGTACCGGTCGGCGCGGCGGCGGTGGCGGCCGTGGCGGCGGTGGCGCCTGCGACGAGGGTGGTCACGGACAGCGCGGTGGCGAGGCCGGCTTTCGCCAGTCGGGTGATCATGGGTCGATCATCACCGAACCATCGCGCTGACCTCACGCTTTTCTCGCATGCTCGTTCGAGAATGGCGGGATTCCGTCGAAATCCCGTTCCGATCCGGCCCCGTGCACCGCCGCCCAGCTGCCGCTCCGCCCGTCCACAAGGTCCGTTTCGGTCGATGTCGGTGCGAACCTCTAATCTTGTCCACCGTGACCGCCATCGCTGACCCGCCCACCGAGCCCGGCCTCCGCCCGGCCGCCGGCGCCGCCGTGCCCGCACCGCGGCCCGCGCCCGGCCCCGCCGCCGACGAGGGCCTGGCCCGCCGGCTCAAGGCGCTGGCCTGCACCGCCCCGCTGCACGACCTGGACAGCCGCAAGGTCAACCTGGCCGGCGAGTACGGCGGCTACGCGATGGCCGAGGTCGGCCTCGCCGCGATCGACCTGGTCACCCTGCACATGGACTTCGACACCGGGGCCGACCGCGAGATAGTGCTCGCCCGGATGCTGCCCCGGGTCGCCGCCCAGGCCCCGCGCCGGCCCGCCCCCGAGCACGAGCGGGTCGCCCGCTGGGTGCTGGAGTCGCTGATCAACGTCGGCAGCGTGGACCGCGGCTTCCGCGCCGTCTACGGCACCTTCGGTGCCGACGGCGAGTACGTCCGCCGGGACTACGACTTCAAGCTGATCGAGGAGGTCCCCGGCCCCGACGGCGGCGTCTACCTGCGCACCACCGACGAGGCGGTCAACGTCCTGGTCGGCGCCCTCGACACCGACGTCACCTCGGCCCAGATCGCCGCCGAGGTCAAGCTGGAGGTGCTGATCCGCCGCGGCCGCCTGGCCGACGCCCAGCTCGCCGCCGAGCAGGCCCGCTACCGCACCGTCCAGTACGCCGAGACGCTGCGCCGCGCCCTCGACGCCACCCGCCGCAACGTCCGCGCGGTCGACTGGATGCAGGCCGTCCCGGACCTCATCGACGAGGCGCTGGACCACATCGCCGACCGCTACCGGCACGAGAACGCGATTCTCACCAACATCCGCAAGGCCCGCGACGAGGCCGAGGACCAGGAGCACAAGCGCCGCGCCGCCGAGCTGGTCGACATCGTCAAGGACTGCATCCGCCGCCACACCCAGCTCCAGACCCGGCTGCTGGAGGCCGGGCCGCTGTTCCGCGCCGAGCAGGACCGGCAGGCCTTCGCCACCCCCGGCGCCCGCAGCGGCATCGACCTGTACGGCCAGCTGCTCGCCCCCGTGCTGCGGCTGCCGGTGGAGCAGGCCGTCCGGCCCACCGGCGCCTTCTTCGCCCGCGGCGCCGGACTGCGCACGCCCATCTCGGTCCGGGTCGCGGACCTGGTCGACCTGCTGCTCACCCCGCCGGTCGAGCGCGAGCACCTCGGCGCCGAACTGCCCGACCCGGACCTCGTCGCCACCCCGGACGACAGCCGCTTCTCCGAGGCCCAGCTGGAAGCCGCCCAGGAACTCCTCGACCTGCCCCCGGACGCCCCCCGCCGGCTCTCCGGCCTGCTCGCCGACGCCCGCAAGCAGGACCCGGAACTCCCGTACCTGGTCGCC
Organism: Kitasatospora sp. NPDC029367; assembly: GCF_055569135.1. NCBI lineage: Bacteria > Bacillati > Actinomycetota > Actinomycetes > Kitasatosporales > Streptomycetaceae > Kitasatospora > Kitasatospora sp. NPDC029367. The sequence goes on along the minus strand of NZ_JBVHYH010000095.1, from coordinate 24,121 downwards.
TTGCTGGCCGTGCACGCGGCCAGCCCGCCGGTCGGCACCGCCTACCGCCAGGGCGAGGAGCGGCTGCTGTTCGCCGTGGACGACGGCACCCCGCTGCGCGACCGGGAGTTCGGCGGCGCCGACCTGATCGTCGGCAGCGCCCTGCTCGACGCGGTCGGCATGGCCGCCGACCGCAAGGACGCCGGCTGACGGCCCGGCCGCGACACCCCCAGGCACCCACGTTGACGACCCACCACCACCGCGCCACCCCCGAGGAGCACCGCCCGTGACGACCCACCACGACACGTCCTGGGCGGCCGAGACCGAACCCGCGGCCCCCGCGCCGATCACCCCGGCCGACGTCGCCGACGCCGCCCGGCTGGTCTCCTTCGGCCTCCAGGCCAAGCTGCTCCCCGCCCGCGACGCAGAGTACGCCGAACTCGTCCGCCGCCACCGCGAGGACCCGCCGTTCGCCCGCCTCGCCGACGCCGTCGCCACCGGCATGGGCCTGGTCGTCCTGGAGGTCTCGCCGCGGGCCGGGATGGCCGTCGCCGCCGCCGAGGAGTCGCTGTTCGCGGTCCGGATGGGCGACTACTCCCGCCGCGCCGCCTCCGAGTCCACCGACCGCTTCCTGCACGGACTGGCCCACCTCGCCGTCGCCGCGATGGCCTTCCCCCGCCCCGAGGACCTCGCCGACGACGGCTACCTCGGCCGGATCACCGTCAACGGCGTCGACTCCTTCGTCCGCCAGGCCTGCCGCCGCCTGGAGGAGCAGGCCGACGCCGAGGGCGCCAACACCGACCCGGCCAGCGACGCCCCCGGCCTGGAGGCCGCCTGGCGGGTCTGGGCCCGGCGCACCGCCACCGGCGCCACCAAGGACGCCCGCCGGCTCTCCGGCTCCACCATCGGCATCGTGGCCAAGGCGGTGATGTTCCTGGTCGACTCCGGCTTCCTGCAGAAGGTCTCCGACGACTCCGGCGGCACCTACCGCACCACCGCCCGCTACCAGCTCCAGGTCCGCGACCTGGCCGGCAGCGCCGCGATGGCCGAACTGCTCGACCTCGGCATCGTCCCGGTCTCCGACGGCACCGCCAGCCTGCTGCCGCCGGACACCTCCGACGAGCTGGTCGCCGACGCCGGCCTGCCGTTCCACTCGCTCTGATCGTTCTGACAACCCCATAGACGCACGGAGAACCGCCGCACATGTACGAGCTCAACCGGGTCCGCCTCTACTCGATCGGACCGGCCGGCGCCCGCTACGCCGACACGGTGCTCGACCTGCGCGGCGTCGGCGAGCCCGTCGCCGACCCGGCCCCCCAGCAGATCGGCCTGTTCGGCGAGGACACCGACGGCCCGGTCCGCCGCCCCGCCCCGGCCGGCGTGCTCTTCCTGGAGAACGGCGGCGGCAAGTCCGTCCTGCTCAAGCTGATCTTCTCGGTGATGCTCCCGGGCCACCGCAACACGCTCGGCGGCGCCAGCTCCGGCGTGCTGCGCAAGTTCCTGCTCGCCGACGACTGCGGCCACGTCGCCCTGGAGTGGCAGCACACCGTCACCGGCGAACTGATCGTGGTCGGCAAGGTCAGCGAGTGGCGCGGCCGCCAGGTCTCCTCCGACCCGCGCAAGTTCGCCGAGACCTGGTACTCCTTCCGCCCCGGCCCCGGCCTCACCCTCGACTCGCTCCCCGTCGCCGAACGGGTCAGCCTGGCCGGCGACCAGAAGGCCCGCGGCCGCCGCCGCACCATGAAGGGCTTCCGCGACGCCCTCACCGAGGCCGGCAAGGCCCACCCCCACCTCGACCTGGTCTTCGAGGACGGCCACGACCGCTGGACCGAACACCTCGGCGAACTCGGCCTCGACCCCGAACTCTTCCGCTACCAGCGCGAGATGAACGCCGACGAGGGCGAGGCGGCCGGCCTCTTCGCGGTCAAGCAGGACAAGGACTTCACCGACCTGCTGCTGCGCGCCGTCACCGACACCCGGGACACCGACGGCCTGGCCGACCTCGTCCACGGCTTCGCCGCCAAGCTCGGCCTGCGCTCCGAGCTCACCGCCGAACGCGACTTCACCGCCGGCTCGCTCGACCTGCTGGAACGCATCGTCGAGGCCACCGGCGCCCGCGAGGCCGTCCGCGAGGCGCACCGCACCGCCGAACGCCGCGCCCGCCGCCTCGCCCACGCCCTCACCTCCCGCGCCGCCGCCGAACGCGACCGCGCCCAGGACCTCGCCATCGAGGTCGCCGCCGCCGTGAGCGCCGTCACCGCCGCCGAGGCCGACCGCACCCGGCACAGCCTGATCGCCGACGAACTCACCCACCGGCACGCCACCCTGAGCCTCGCCGCGGCCACCGCCGAGGCCGCCACCCTGCGCCGCGAACTCATCGACGCCCGCACCCTGCACTCCGCCTGGCAGGCCGCCGAGGCCGTGCTGCGCCAGCGCGCCGCCGCCGACCGGGTCGCCCGGGTCGCCGTCGCCATCCGCGAGGCCGAACTGGACGCCGCCCCGGCGCTCGCCGCCCGCGCCCGCGCCGCCGGCGCGCTCGCCCGCGCCCTGGAAGCCGCCGCCGCGGCCGCCGAGACCCGCGCCGACACCGAGGAGCAGCGCGCCAGCGAGCTCCAGGAGGACGGCGGCAAGGCCCAGTCCGACGCCACCGAGGCCGCCACCGCCGCCCAGAAGGCCCGCAGCGAGGCCGAGCACCTGCGCCAGCGCCTCGCCGAGGTCGAGCAGGAGACCGAGGCCGCCGTCGAGGCCGGCTTCATCGACTCCGACGGCGACGTGGACCCGGCCCGCGCCGCCCTGCACGCCGCCGACGTGGAGCAGGCCGCCGCTGCGGCCCTCGCCCAGGCCCGGACCGTCGCGGAGGCCAGCGCCACCCGGCTGCGCGAGGCCGCCGCCGCCACCTCGCGCGCCGAACTCGCCGCCGAACGGGCCGGTGACGCCCGCAAGGACGCGGCCCGGGCGCTGGCCGCCGAGCAGCGCACCGCCGCCCTGCTCGCCACCGAGCAGCGCCTCGCCGACCTGCTCTCCCTCACCCCGTACCAGGACGGCGCCGAGGAGGACGCCGGCTTCCTCACCCCCGCCGTGCTCGACCGCAACGCCGAGTACCTGCGCGAACTCCTGGACGAGGCCATCGCCACCGCCGAACGCACCCTGTTCGACCTGCGCACCGCCGCCGCCGACGACTCCCGCATCCTCGCCGCCCTCGGTGACGGCGGCCTGCTGCCGCCCGGCCCCGACGTGCTGGCCACCGTCGAGTACCTGGCCGAGCACGGCATCCCCGCCCTGCCCGGCTGGCGCTATCTCGCCCAGTCCGTCGACCCCGCCGACCACGAGGCGATCCTCGCCGCCCGCCCCGAACTGGTGGACGGCGTGGTCGTCACCGACCCGGCCTCGCTGGAGCGCGCCCGCGAGGCCCTCCAGGCCGCCGCCCTGCTGCCGCGCTCCACCGTCGCCGTCGGCGCCGCCGCCTCGCTGATCGCCCCGATCACCGACGAGCCCGCCTTCTTCCTGGTGCCGCCGAACCCGGCCATGCACGACGAGTCCGCCGCCGACGGCGAGCGCCGCGAACTGCGCGCCCGCGCCGCTGCCCGCGAGGAGCACATCCGCGAACTCGCCGGCCGGCTCGGCGCCGACCGCGCCCTCGCCGCCCGGCTCGCCTCCTGGCACGCCAGCTGCCCGCCCGGCACCTTCGCCGAACTCGCCGCCGCCGCCGAGGCCGCCCGCGAGCACGCCGAGCAGGCCGCCGCCGCCCTGGCCACCCTGCGCGCCGACCACGACGAGGCCGAGACCGACCACGCGGCCGCCACCTCCGCCCACGAGGAGCACCGGGAGGCCGCCCAGCGCGCCCGCCGCCGTGCCGACGCCCTCTCCGGCCTCGCCTTCCGGCTGCGCGAGCGCGCCAACTGGGCCCGCCGCCAGCGCGAACTCGCCGAGGACGCGGCCGAGTGCGACCGCCGCCAGGCCGTCTGCGCCGAACGCGCCCGCACCTGCGACGAGGACCGCCGCGCCGCCCAGCGCGCCGCCGACGACGCCCGCCGCACCGCGCGCGCGCTGCGCGCCGAACGCGCCGAGATCCCGGCCGCCGAGCAGGCCGACGAGCCCGCCGAGCAGACCGCTCCCGCCGCGCTGCCCGCCCTGCGCGAGGCCTACCGGGCCGCCGCCCAGCTGTACGAGAAGGTGGGCGTCGGCGCCGACCTGCGCGCCGAGCAGGCCCGCGCCGAAGGCGACGAGGCCGCCGCCGCGGCCGAGCTGGACCGCCTCACCAACAAGGTCCGCACCCGCGCCGAGGAACTCCTCGGCAGCCCCGACGGCGCCGACGGCCCCGCCCGCCAGGCCGCCGCCGCCCGCGCCGAGGAACTGGTCGCCACCATCGAGGCCCGCTCCGCCGCCGCCAGCGAGCAGCTCGGCCGGCTGCGCGGCGAGGTCGAGCGCTCCGCCCCCGCCGACGGCGAGGCGCACACCGAGCTGCCCGAGGAGCTCGTCCCCACCGACCCCGAGCACGCCCAGGTGCTGCTGCGTACGGCCACCAGCCGGCTCGCCGAGTGCCGCGAGGCCGTCGACACCGCCCGTACCGCGCACGCCGACCTCCAGCGCACCTTCGACGCCGCCCAGTCGGCCGCCGCCGACTTCGACGAGCTGGCCGGCCAGCTGCGCGACGGCCTGCGCGAGCAGCCGGAGGAGGACGGCCAGCCGGTCGAGCCCTACCTCGGCCCGCTGCCCGAGGCCCGCAACGCCTCCACCGAGGCCCGCCGCGCCCTGCGCACGGCCGTCGGCGAGCTGTCCTCCGCCGAACTCGCCGTCCGGGACGCCTCCGACGCGCTGGTCCGGCACGCCAACGCGGCCCGCTACGAGGCCGTCCGCACGCCCGCCCGCCAGCAGATCCGCGAACTGCCCGCGTCCGCGCTGCCCGAGCACGCGGCCGCCTGGGCCGCCGCCTTCGCCCCCCGGCTGCGGGTGCTCACCGACGAGCTGACCCAGCTGGAGAAGAACCGCGGCTCGATCGTCGACCGGCTGCGCGGACTGGTCGAGTCCTCGCTCACCACCCTGCGCGCCGCCCAGCGGCTGTCCCGGCTGCCCGAGGGCCTGGGGGAGTGGTCCGGCCAGGAGTTCCTGCGGATCCGCTTCGAGGACCCGGACCACGCCACCCTGGTCGAGCGCCTCGGCGAGGTCATCGACGAGGCCACCCGCGCCGCCGTCCGGAAGAACAGCGACCTGCGCCGCGACGGCATGTCCCTGCTGCTGCGCGGCGTCGCCGCCGCGATCGGCCCCAAGGGCGTCAGCGTCGAGATCCTCAAGCCCGACGCGGTGCTGCGCGCCGAGCGGGTGAGCGTCGGCCAGATGTCCGACGTCTTCTCCGGCGGCCAGCTGCTCACCGCCGCCATCGCGCTCTACTGCACGATGGCCGCGCTGCGCGCCAACGACCGCGGCCAGTCCCAACTGCGGCACGCCGGGACGCTGTTCCTCGACAACCCGATCGGCCGCGCCAACGCCACCTACCTGTTGGAGCTCCAGCGCGCGGTGGCGGACGCGCTCGGCGTCCAGCTGATCTACACCACCGGCCTGTTCGACACCACGGCGCTCGCCGAGTTCCCGCTGGTGATCCGGCTGCGCAACGACGCCGACCTGCGGGCCGGCCTCAAGTACATCTCGGTGGAGGAGCACCTGCGCCCGGGCCTGCCCGCCCCGCAGGACCCGGACGGCCCGACCATCCACGGCGAGATCACCGCCACCCGGATGTTCAAGCGCCCGGCGGAGGTTCCCGCCCAGCCGTGAACTGATTAGCGTGATCGCCATGTTGACGATCGCGCACCTCAGTGACATCCACCTCGGCCAGGTCCACCGTCGGGACGGCGGCAAGCGCGCCCGGCGGCGGGCCGAGCAGGTGATGGCGTACCTCGACGCCCTGCCCGGCCCGCTGGACGCGGTGCTGGTCACCGGCGACCTCGCCGACCACGGCTCGCCCGAGGAGTACCGCCAGGTCGCCGAGGTGCTGGAGTCCCGGCACCCGGTGCTCACCTGCCCCGGCAACCACGACGTCCGGGAGCCGTACCGGGAGGTGCTGCTCGGCGAGGCGCCGTCGACGGGCCCGGTCAACCGGCTGCACCGGCTGCCCGGCGTCGACGTGCTGATGCTCGACTCCTCGATACCCGGGCAGCACGACGGCCTGCTGGCGGACGCCACCCTCGACTGGCTGGAGGCCCAACTCGCCTCCGGCCGCCAGGAGTCGCCGGCCCTGGTGGCCTTCCACCACCCGCCGGTCGAGCTGCACATCCCGAGCGTCGACCGGATCCGCCAGTTCGGCGAGGCCCGGCTGGCGGAGGTGCTGCGCCGGCACCCCCGGGTGGCCGCGCTGCTCTGCGGCCACTCCCACACGCCCGCCGCGTCCACCTTCGCGGGCCTGCCGGTGCTGGTCGCCCCCGGGGTGGTCTCCACCACCACGCTGCCCTGCGAGGGCGGGAGGGGCATCACCTTCGACCACCCGCCGATGCTCGCCTTCCACGTCCTGGACGACGACCGCCGGCTCACCACCCACTACCGGATCGTGATCTGACGGCCCGTCGTTCACCGCCCGGCCAGAGCGCCCGGCCAGAGCGCCCGGCCAGAGCGCCCGGCCGCAGCGCCCGGCCACAGCGCCCGGTCAGGTGGTCGGCAACTGCGGCGGCTGCTGCGACTGGCCCCGGTACGGAGCTTGGCCGGGCCGCCCGGCCTGCGGCTGCGGCTGCTGAGCCTGCGGCGGCTGCGGGCGGTAGGACGGCTGCGGGCGGTAGGACGGCTGCGGGCGGTAGGACTGCTGCGGCGCGCTGCCCGGCCCCGGCCGGGGGAACGGGCGGGGCGCCAGCGGTTCGGGGGCGACCCGGCTGCCCGCCATCGGGTGCGCGGAGTTCGGCCCGCGCATCCGCTGGGCGGCGACCTGGCGGGAGATCAGGATCTCCAGCAGGCACCACATCGTGCCGAACACCCCCAGCCCCATCGCCAGCAGCGCGGGTGTCATCAGCCAACTGCCCGCGTACGAGGCCAGGGTCGCGACGACCACGCCCACCAGCGTGAAGGAGAGGCAGAGCACCGCCCGGACTGCGGCGGAGCGCACCTCGTCGGGCAGGCGGCGGCGACGGCGTGGCGCGGACATCGGGCGACCCCCAGGCGCGGATCCGGTGCTGGAACGGGGAACGGGCGCACACGAATTGCGCCCCCTTCACTCACTCTGCCCCCGCCGAACCCGGACCATGCGTCCGAATCCACCGAACTGCCGTCAAACCGTGCCATCCGGGCAGGCGGCGGGAGCGGAGCTCACCCCAACTGCTGGTTGAGCTCCTCCAGGGCGCCCGTGACGATCGTCCGCATCGCCCGCTCGGCGTGCGCGGCGTCGCCGCCGCAGATCGCGTCGGCGACCTCCCGGTGCAGTCTGATCGCGTACGGCTCGGGCTGATGGGGCATCAGATGGTACTCGGTCCGGCCGGTGAGCACCGCCCCGACGGTGTCGCCGAGGTGGGCGAACATCTCGTTCCCGGAGGCGCGCAGGACGAGGGCGTGGAAGGCGATGTCGTACCCGAGGAAGGTGGTGAGGTCGGCCTCCCGGGCGGCGACCGTCAACTCAACGGCAAGCGAGCTGAGTTCGCGCCGGTCGTCGTCGCTGGCGTGGCTCGCGGCGAGCGCGGCCGCGGCCGGTTCGACGGCCACCCGCAGGGAGCCGAGCGAGCGCAGCTGGGCGGGCCGGTCGGCGCCGGCCAGTCGCCAGCGGATCACCATGGGGTCGAAGACGTCCCAGAGCGACTTCGGCTGGACGGTGATCCCGACCCGCCGCCGGGACGCCACCAGGCGCATCCCCTCCAGGATGCGCACCGCCTCCCGGACGACCGTCCGGGACACCCCGAACCGCTCCTCCAGGTCCTCCCCGCGCAGCACCGCGCCCTCGGGGATCTCCCCGGACGCGATCGCCGGCCCGAGTTCGTCAAGCAGCCGGCCGGGCAGCCCCTGGATCTCCATCCGCCCAGGGTAGTCGGCCGCCCCCGCGCGGTGCGCATCGCCCTGCGACCTACCCCACACCCCAAAAGTATGACGATTTGGTTTCCGGCACTTGAATACGTCATATCTTTGAAGCGATAGTGGCGGCCTGCAACGAAGGAGCACCACCGATGGCTCTCAACGTCGAGAACCGCGCCCTCCCGGGCACCCCCCTCACCGTCGTGGTGATGGGCGTCTCCGGTGTCGGCAAGACCACCCTGGCCCGCCTCCTGGCCGACCGCCTCGATCTCCCCTTCGCCGAGGCGGACGAGTTCCACCCGCCGGCCAACATCGCCAAGATGTCCGCCGGCACCCCACTGGACGACCAGGACCGGGAACCCTGGCTGCGCGCCATCGGCGCCTGGCTCAAGGAGCACACCGAGTCCGGGGCCGGCGGCGTGGTCACCTGCTCGGCGTTGAAGCACGGCTACCGCGACATCCTGCGCGCGGCCGCCCCGGGCGCCTTCTTCCTGCACCTCAGCGGTGGTCACGAGCTGGTCGAGGACCGGCTCTCGCACCGCACCGGCCACTTCATGCCGTCGTCGCTGCTCGGATCCCAGTACGCCACCCTGGAGCCCCTGGGTGCGGACGAGCGCGGCGCCGTCCTGGACGTGGGCCCGTCCCCCGAAGAACTCGTCGAGATGGCCGTGGCGCTGCTGCGGCCCGTCAATGGAGACCTCGCGTGAGTATTGCCCCCACCCTCGCCCCGACCCTCCTGGCGGCCGCCCCACCGGCCCTGCCGCACAGCGGCAGCGACTCCCAGCTGCTGCTCGCGGTGCTGCTCAGCATCGGCGCGATCGTGCTGCTGATCACCAAGCTGAAACTGCACCCCTTCCTCGCCCTCACGCTCGGCTCCGGCCTGCTGGCGGCCGTCGCGGGCGCCCCCTTCGACAAGCTGCTGAGCAGCTTCTCCACGGGCTTCGGATCCACCGTGGCCAGTGTCGGCCTGCTGATCGGCCTGGGCGCGATGCTCGGCAAGCTGCTCGCGGACTCGGGCGGCGCCAACATCATCGCGGACACCGTGCTGTCCCGGACCGGCAACAGGGCGCTGCCCTGGGCGATGGCGCTGATCGCCGCCGTGCTCGGCCTGCCGCTGTTCTTCGAGGTCGGCGTCGTCCTGCTGATCCCGATCGTGCTGCTGGTCGCCCGCCGCGGCAACGTGCCGCTGATCCGGGTCGGCATCCCGGCGCTGGCCGGCCTGTCGGTGCTGCACGGCCTGGTGCCCCCGCACCCGGGCCCGCTGGTCGCCGTCGACGCGCTCAAGGCCGACCTCGGCATCACCCTGGCGCTCGGCCTGCTGATCGCCGTCCCGACCCTGATCATCGCCGGCCCGCTGTTCGCCCGGGTCGCCGAGCGCTGGGTGGGCCCGCTGGAGATCCCGGCCGCCACGGCCCCCGAGGAGACCGCCGAGTCCGAGCGCACCCCGTCGTTCGGCGCGGTGCTGGCCACCATCCTGCTGCCCGTCGTGCTGATGCTCGGCAAGGCCCTGGCCGACGTGGTGATCGACGACCCGAAGGCGGTCGGCCAGCGGGTCTTCGACTTCATCGGCTCCCCGCTGATCGCCCTGCTCGCCGCGACCCTGCTGGCCATGCTGACCCTCGGCCGGGCGGCCGGCTTCGACAAGGCCCGGATCTCCGACACCGTCGGCAAGGCGCTCGGCCCGATCGCCGGCATCGTGTTCATCGTCGGCGCCGGCGGCGGCTTCAAGCAGACCCTGATCGACGTGGGCGTCGGCAACGCGGTGAGCTCGTGGTCCGGCAAGTGGCACATCTCCGCGCTGCTGCTGGGCTGGCTGATCGCGGTGCTGATCCGGCTGGCCACCGGCTCGGCGACGGTCGCCACCATCACCGCGGCCGGCATCGTGTCGCCGCTCGCCGCGAACATGTCCTCGACCCACGCGGCCCTGCTGGTGCTCGCGATCGGGGCCGGCTCGCTGTTCCTGTCGCACGTCAACGACGCCGGCTTCTGGCTGGTGAAGGAGTACTTCGGGATGAGCGTCGGGCAGACGCTCAAGTCCTGGTCGGTGATGGAGACGGTGATCTCGGTGGTCGCGATCGCCCTGATCATGCCGCTGAGCCTGATCATCTAGCGCCTGGCGCGCCCGGCGCGCCTTCGCCCGCAGGGGCGGCACCCGTACCGTACGGGTGCCGCCCCTGCGGCGTTGCGGTCAGTTTCCGAGCAGTCCGGAGAGCACCGCGGTGGTGGCCGCCAGCAGCTCCTCGGCCGCCTCGCCGCCGGCCGCCGTACGGGCCAGCAGCCCCTCGCGCGCCGCCAGCACGACCGCCGCCGTCCGCCCGGCCATGCTGCGCCGCGGCTTCACCACCGTCCGCGACGTCGGCGGCGCCGACCACGGCATGGCCCGCGCCCTGGCCGAGGGCCTCGTCTCCGGCCCGCGCCTGCTGCACGGCGGCAAGGCGCTCTCCCAGACCGGCGGCCACGGCGACCTGCGCCCGCTCGGCGACGACTCGCTGCCCTGCTGCGAGGCCCGCCCCCACTTCGGCCGGATCGCCGACGGCGTGGACGCGGTGCGCGCCGCCGCCCGGGACGAGTTCCGCAAGGGTGCCCGGCACCTCAAGGTGCTGCTCTCCGGCGGCGTCGCCTCCCCGCACGACGAGATCGCCGCGGTCCAGTACAGCGAGGAGGAGATCCGGGCGGCCGTCCAGGAGGCCGAGAACCACAACCGCTACGTCACCGTGCACGCCTACCATCCGCGCGCGATCGACCGCGCCCTGCGGGCCGGCGTGCGCTGCGTCGAACACGGCAACCTGCTGGACGACACCACCGTCAAGCTGCTGCTGGAGAAGGACGCCTTCCTGGTCCCCACCCTGGTCGCCTACGAGCGGACCGCGAAGCTCGGCGCCGCCTCCGGCCTGCCGCCGGCCTCCCTGGCCAAGCTCGCCGAGGTCCGCGACCGCGGCCTGGAGGCCCTGGAGCTCGCCCACCGCGCGGGCGTCAACCTGGTTTACGGCAGCGATCTGCTCGGCCCGCTGCACCACGCCCAGCTGGAGGAGTTCACCCTGCGCGCCCAGGTCCAGCCGGCCCTCGACGTGCTCCGCTCGGCGACCACCACGGCGGCCCGGCTGCTCGGCCTGGCGGGGGAGATCGGCACCCTCGCCCCGGGCGCGCACGCGGACCTGCTGGTCGTCGACGGCGACCCGCTGGCCGACCTCACCGTGCTGACCCGCCCGGAACGGCACCTCCGGCACGTGGTCAAGGCGGGCGCCGTGGTGTGAAAAAGCCGGCGGGCGTCCGGGAAACCCCGAACGCCCGCCCGCCGTACCGCAGTTACTTACTTGTTCCCACGCTTCGCGAGGAAGGCCTCGACCTCGTCCCGGATCTCCGGGGTGTCCAGCCCGCGCACCGTCATGGTGGTGCGGCGGCGCAGCACGTCGTCCGCCGTGTACGCCCACTCGTTCTCGGCCGCGTAGGCGACCTGCGCCCAGACGTCCGGGCCGTCCTCGTGGATCGGCCGGCCGAGCTCCGGGTTCTCGTCGATCATGCGGGCGATGTCGAAGGACAGGGTGCCGTAGTGGCTGGCCAGGTGCTTGGCGACCAGCGGCTCCATCCGCGAGCCCGGCTCGCGGTCGATCAGCAGGCGGTGCGCGACGGCGTTCGGCGCGCCGACGCCCGGCAGCGGGACGGTCGGGGCGATCGGGGACATGTCCTCGGCGAGGCCGGTGCCGGGCACGTGCGCCAGCTTCTCCAGCACCGCGCGGCCGATGTGCCGGTAGGTGGTCCACTTGCCGCCGGAGACCGACAGCATGCCGCCGCGGCCCTCGGTGACGACGGTCTCGCGCTTGGCGGCGGCGGTGTCACCCGGGCCGCCGGGCAGCACGCGCAGGCCGGCGAAGGAGTAGGTGATCAGGTCGCGGTCGAGGTGCTCGTCGCGGATCGCGTGCGCGGCCTCGCCCATGATCTGGTCGATGTCCGCCTCGGTGGCCCGGACGTCCTTCGGGTCGCCGGTGTACTCCTCGTCGGTGGTGCCGAGGAGGACGTGGTCCTCCCACGGGATGGCGAAGGAGACGCGGTACTTGTCGATCGGGATGGTCAGCGCGGCGCGCCACGGCGAGCGGCGCTTGACGACGACGTGGGCGCCCTTGGAGAGGCGGATCGACGGCGCGGCGCCGGCGTCCTCCATGGTGCGCAGGTGGTCGACCCACGGGCCGGTGGCGTTGAGCACCAGGCGGGCGTTCACGCCGAACTCGCTGCCGTCCAGGCGGTCGCGCAGCTCGGCGCCGGTGACCCGGCCGCCGGTGAAGCGCAGGCCGGTGACCTCGGCGTGGTTGAGCACCACGGCGCCGGCGTCGACGGCGGCGCGCACGGTCATCACCGCGACGCGCGAGTCGTTCATCTGGTGGTCGCCGTAGACGGCCACCGAGCGCAGGCCCTCGGTGCGCAGCGCGGGCACCTGCTGGGCGGCGTGCGCGGCGGTGGAGACCCGGCCCATGCCGTCGCGGAAGGCGGACAGCGCCGAGTACAGGAACACGCCGGCGCCGAGCTTGGCCGCGCCGTGCGGGCCGCCCTTGTAGACCGGCACGAAGAAGGTCAGCGGGTTGACCAGGTGCGGGGCCACGTCGGTGGAGAGCGCGCGGCGCTCCTTGTGGTTCTCGGCGACCAGCTTGACCGCGCCGGTCTGCAGGTAGCGCAGACCGCCGTGGACGAGCTTGGAGGAGGCGCTGGAGGTGGCACCGGCGAAGTCGCCGGCGTCGACCATGGCGACCTTCAGGCCGGCCTGGGACGCGGTCCAGGCGACGGCCGTGCCGAGGATGCCGCCCCCGATCACCAGCAGGTCGTAGGTGGCCTTGCCGAGCAGCTCACGGGTCTCGGCACGGGAAGCGGTGCGGCCGGCGGTGCGCTCGGCGCCCAGGGTCGGGATGGTTGCCATGGTGGTTGTGTACGGCGCGCTGTTCCGGCTGCGCCGTTACTCCTCTCGGGTGCGGTGCGGCCCCTGCTGGAGAGGCCGGTCGGCCCGGTGCGGCGGGCCGGTGAAACACGGTTGCGCCCGTTGCCGGAACAGCGGGCGGCCGGCCGGGGCACGGGGCCCCGACCGGCGGGTCGGTCAGTTGGTCTCTTCCTCCTCCACCCAGCCCATGGTGCGCTCCACGGCCTTGAGCCACTTCTTGTACTCGCGCTCCCGGGTGTCCTCGTCCATGCGCGGGGTCCACTCGGCGGCGCGGTGCCAGTTGGCCCGCAGGGTGTCGAGGTCGTTCCAGAAGCCGACGGCGAGACCGGCCGCGTAGGCGGCGCCGAGGGCGGTGGTCTCGGCCACGTACGGGCGCTCGACCGGGGCGTTCAGGACGTCGGCGATGTTCTGCATGAGCAGGTTGTTGCTGGTCATGCCGCCGTCGACCTTGAGGGCGGTGAGCTCGACCCCGGAGTCCTTCTGCATGGCGTCGACGACCTCGCGGGTCTGCCAGGCGGTGGCCTCCAGGACGGCCCGGGCCAGGTGGCCCTTGGTGACGTACCGGGTCAGACCGGCGATCACACCGCGGGCGTCGGAGCGCCAGTACGGGGCGAACAGGCCGGAGAAGGCCGGGACGAAGTAGGCGCCGCCGTTGTCCTCGACGGTGTTGGCGAGGGTCTCGATCTCGGCGGCGGTGGAGATGATGCCGAGCTGGTCGCGCAGCCACTGGACGAGCGAGCCGGTGACGGCGATCGAGCCCTCCAGCGCGTAGACCGGGGCCTGGTCGCCGATCCGGTAGCCGACCGTGGTCAGCAGGCCGTGGTACGAGTTGACGATCTTCTCGCCGGTGTTCAGCAGCAGGAAGGTGCCGGTGCCGTAGGTCGACTTGGCCTCGCCCTCGTTGAAGCAGGTCTGGCCGAACAGCGCGGCCTGCTGGTCGCCGAGCGCGGAGGCGACCGGGACGCCGGCCAGGTCGCCGACGGCCTCGCCGTAGACCTCGGCGGAGGAGCGGATCTCCGGGAGGACGGCCATCGGCACGCCCATCGACTCGGCGATGCTCTCGTCCCAGGCGAGGGTCTTGAGGTTCATCAGCATGGTGCGGCTGGCGTTGGTGACGTCGGTGACGTGCTTGCCGCCGTTGACACCACCGGTGAGGTTCCAGATCACCCAGGTGTCCATGGTGCCGAACAGGATGTCGCCGGCCTCGGCGCGCTCGCGCAGGCCCTCGACGTTGTCCAGCAGCCAGCGGATCTTCGGGCCGGCGAAGTAGCTGGCCAGCGGGAGGCCGGTCTCGCGGCGGAAGCGGTCCTGGCCGACGTTGCGGCCCAGCTCGCGGCAGAGGCCCTCGGTGCGGGTGTCCTGCCACACCAGCGCGTTGTGCACCGGCTCACCGGTCTTCTTGTCCCACAGGACGGTGGTCTCGCGCTGGTTGGTGATGCCGATCGCGCGGATGTCGTCCTTGGTCAGGCCGGCCTTCTCCAGCGCGCCGCGGACGACCGACTGCACCCGGGTCCAGATCTCGGCGGCGTCGTGCTCGACGTAGCCGGGCTGGGGGAAGATCTGCCGGTGCTCCTGCTGGTCGACGGCGACGATCCGGCCGTCGGCGCCGAAGATGATGCAGCGGCTGGAGGTGGTGCCCTGGTCGATCGCGGCGATGTAGTTGCCAGTGGAGGTCATGTGGAGGGTCCTCGGCTCAAGTTCGGGGGTTACGGGGTGGGTGGGCCTGACACGGACGTTCGTTACCCGTACGTCCGGTCAGTCCCCGTGCTCGGCGGTTTCCAACCGGGCCTTTAGAACAGGGCGTTGTACACGCCGCCGGCCGCGAGGCCGCCCAGGAGCGGGCCGACGACCGGGATCCAGGCGTACGACCAGTCCGAGCCGCCCTTGTTCGGGATCGGCAGGAAGGTGTGGGCGATGCGCGGGCCGAGGTCGCGGGCCGGGTTGATCGCGTAGCCGGTCGGGCCACCGAGGGAGAGGCCGATGCCGACGACGGTGAGGGCGACGATCAGGGTGCCCATGCCGCTGTCGCCCAGGCCCTTGGTGGTGCCGAGGGTGAGGATCGCCATGCAGAGCACGAAGGTGCCGATGACCTCGGTGATCACGTTCTGGAGCGGGTTCCGGATCTCGGGCCCGGTCGAGAAGATGCCGAGGGTGGGCTCCTTGTTGGCCTGGAACTGGCCGAGGTAGGCGAGCCAGACCATGACGGCGCCGATGATCGCGCCGAGCAGCTGGGAGCCGATGTACAGCGGCACCTGGCTCCACTCGCCGGTCTTGACGGCGATGGCGACGGTGACGGCCGGGTTGAGGTGGGCGCCGGACTTGGCCCCGGTCATGTAGGCGGCGATGAGGACCGCGAAGCCCCAGCCGAAGGTGATCGCCAGCCAGCCGGCGTTGAAGGCCTTCGACTTCTTGAGGGTCACGGCGGCACAGACGCCGCCGCCGAGGAGTATCAGGGCGGCGGTGCCGAGGGTTTCGCCGACGAAGACGTCGCCGTTGGAGATGGCGGACACAAAGACTCCCTTGTCATGGCCCGAAGTGCGGGTGGGGGCAGGCGGCCGGTCGATCCCTGTGCGGGTGAGCGCGCTGTGGGAGTGATCTTCCCGGCCATCGTTCGACAATGTCGACCGTCATGCGGAAGCTTCCTCCCCAGGTCGGCCCCGCGTCAAGGCGGGGTTACGCAGCTGTGACCCTTCCCTCGGAAGGTCCCCCGAAGTTACCCAGCGGAGTGCCCCGAATCGGGGCAAAACGCCAAGGCGCGGACAGGCTCACCGCCCGTCCGCGCCTCAGCGTGACGAATCGACCGCGTTGCTCAGAACCGCCCGGCGCCCAGATCGCGGGAGATCGCCCGCGCCGCGCTGCGCACCGACGCCACCAGCGAGGGCTTCACGAAGCCGTCCTCGCAGACCCGCTCCACCGGCCCGTTGATGCACACCGCGCCCACCGGGTTGCGCCGCCGGTCCTGGATCAGCGCCGCGATCGAGGCCACGCCCTCCCAGGTCTCCTCGATCGAGTCCGCCCAGCCGCGCTCGCGGATCAGCGCGCACTCGGCGTCCAGGTCGCTCGCCTCGGTCAGCGTCCGCACGGTGTACGACTCGTACGGTCCCTCGCCCAACTCCCCGCGCGCGACCGGGTCGTAGGCCACCAGGACCTTGCCGATCGCGGTGCTGTGCAGCGGCTGCATCGAGCCGACCTCCAGCACTTGCCGGGTGTCGTCGGGCCGGAACACGTGGTGCACGATCAGCACGCCCTGCTGGTGCAGCACCCCCAGGTAGACGGTCTCCCCGGCCGCCCGGGCCAGGTCGTCCGCCCACACCAGCGCCCGCGCCCGCAGCTCGTGCACGTCCAGGTAGCTCTGCCCCAGCCGCAGCAGCTCGGCGCCCAGCTGGTACTTGCCGCTCTCCGGGTCCTGCTCGACGAAGCCCTCCTGCTGCAGCGTGCGCAGGATCCCGTGCGCGGTGCCCTTGGCGAGGTCCAGTGCCGTCGCGACCTCGGACAGCCCCAGGCGGCGCTCGCCGCCGGCCAGCAGGCGCATGATCGCGGCGGCCCGGGAGAGCGACTGGATCGGGCCGGGCATGGATACCTCCGGGCTGACAGGCGGTCGACATTGTCGACCGCAGGGGTGACGGGACGAGTCTGCCAGGCCGCCGTCCGTCCGTGCACCTTCCCCCTCGGTAACCCGTGCTCGACCCGGTGTTAACCTTCCGCGCCCGGCCCGTGCGCTACCCTTCCACCCCGCTGAGCAGCCCGCGCCGCACCGACACCTCGGCCGCCAGCGCGGCGATCCCGTCGGTGCCGACCCGGCAGCAGCCGCCGACCAGCCGCGCGCCGTCCGCCAGCCAGCCGCCCACCCGCGCCGAGCGGAAGGTCGACTCCCCGCGCCAGTCCCGGCGGTCCGGGTCCCACTGCTCCCCGCTGTTCGGATAGACCACCACCGGCTTGCCGGTCACCTCCGCGGCCACCGCCACCGCCAGGTCCGCGTCCTGCGGAGTGCAGCAGTTGACGCCCACCGCCAGCACCTCGTCCACCTCCGCCGCCAGCGCGAACGCCTCCGCCAGCGGCTGCCCGGCCCTGGTCCGGCCGTCCGCCACGCTGTACGACAACCAGGCCGGCACCCCCAGTCCGCGCACCAGCTCCAGCAGCGCCCGTGCCTCGTCCGCGTCCGGCACCGTCTCCAGTGCCAGCACGTCCGGCCGGGCCGCCGCCAGCACCTCCAGCCGCGGCCGGTGGAAGGCCATCAGCTCCGCGTGGTCCAGGCCGTACCGGCCCCGGTACTCCGAACCGTCCGCCAGCACCGCCCCGTACGGGCCGACCGAGGCCGCCACCCAGCGCCGCCGGCCGCCCGGCTCGGCCCGCGCCGCCTCCCGGGCCAGCTCCACGCTGCTCGCCAGCAGCCGGGCCGCCGCCGCGTGCCCCACCCCGCGCCGGGCGAAGCCCTCGAAGCTCGCCTGGTAGCTCGCCGTGATCGCGACGTCGGCCCCCGCCGCGAAGTACGCCCGGTGCGCCGCCACCACCGCGTCCGGATCGTCCGCGAGCAGCCGCGCCGACCAGAGCGCGTCCGACAGGTCGTGCCCCGCGGCGGCCAGCTGGTTGGACATCCCGCCGTCCAGGACCAGCGGGCCGGCCGCCAGCGCCGTGGCGAAGTCCGGCGGGGGAGCAGTGGGCATCTCGGCCTCCTCGGGCGCGGTCGTTCCTGGTCACAGCCTAGAAGCCGGAGCCCTCCGCCGACCGGGAAAACCGTTTGCCGCCGGGGAACGGAGTCGTTACGTTGTGCTCATCCCGAGAACGACAGCACCAGGTGCCCCAGGGGCGCGGAGAGGAGCCGGCGATGGCAGCGGACGACACGTCCCCCCCACCCGCCGCCGGGCCCGCGGCCGAGCAGGAGTGGCTCGCCGCGTACGACCCGCGCGCCTACGCCCCGATCGCCGTCACCGTCGACGTGGTGGCCCTGACGCTCCGCCGCGGCCGGCTGCACGTGCTGCTGGTCGAACGCGGCGCCCCGCCCTACCAGGGCTGCTGGGCGCTGCCCGGCGGCTTCCTGCGGGCGGGGGAGGAGGGCCTCGACGAGGCCGCCGCCCGCGAGCTCGCCGAGGAGACCGGCCTCCAGGGCGTCTCCGAGGCCGAGGCCGCGCTCTGCCGCCTGCACCTCGAACAGCTCGGCACCTACGGCGCCCCCGATCGGGACCCACGGATGCACGTCGTCTCCGTCGCCTACCTGGCCTTCGCCCCGGACCTGCCCGACCCGCAGGCCGGCACGGACGCCGCGGCCGCCGCCTGGCACCCGGTGGCCGACCTCGACCCGGCCCCGCGGTCCCCGGACCGCGCCCCAGCCGCCGGTCGCACCGCACCCGATCCGGCTCGCCTTCGACCACGCCCGCATCCTGGCCGACGGCCTCGACCGGGTGCGCGCCAAGCTGGAGTACAGCCCGCTCGCCACCGCCTTCCTGCCCCACGACTTCACCATCCCCGACCTCCGCGCCGTCTACGAGGCCGTCTGGGACGAGAAGCTCCACCCCGGCAACTTCCACCGCAAGGTGCTCTCCGTCCCCGGCTTCGTCGAGAGCACCGGCACCACCACCGAGCGCGGCGGCGCCCGCGGCGGCCCCCGCGCCCGCACCTACCACGCCGGGGGCGCCCAGCTGCTGCACCCCGCCCTGCTCCGCCCCGCCCGCGAGGACGGCCAGGGCGGCGGAGCCCCCACCGCCCCCGACCACCCCCGCTGAGCCCCGGCTACCATCCGCCCATGAGCACCGACGAAGCGACCCGCACCACCCACCGGCCGTTCTCCCACTGCCACTTCTGCGGCACGCCGTACCCGCCCGGCACCGAGGCCTGGCCCCGTACCTGCCCCGGCTGCGCCGAGATCAGCTACCGCAACCCGCTGCCCATCGCCGTCACCGTCCTGCCCGTCACCCGGCCCGACGCCGACCCGGCCCTGGTCGTCATCCGCCGCACCATCGAACCCGGCTACGGCGAACTCGCCTTCCCCGGCGGCTACATGGACTTCGGCGAGAGCTGGCAGCAGGCCTGCGTGCGCGAACTCGCCGAGGAGACCGGCATCCTGGCCGACGCCGCCGACGTCCGCCTGATCCACACCGCCTCCGACCCCAACGGCCGCTTCATCATGCTCTGCGGACTCCTCCCCGCCCGCCCGCTCGCCGAACTCCCGCCCTCCCTCCCCACCGACGAGACCGAGGGCTGGCTGCTCGCCACCGCCGACACCGCGCTGGTCTGGGACTTCCACAACGGCATCCTGCGCCGCTGGTTCGACGGCGAGTTCACCCCCCGCTGAGGGGTGGCGCAACCCCCGGCCGACCCTGGCGCAGCGGCCGCTCGCATGGCATGGTCTGCACCGACAGCCCAACCGGACGGGTTGGCCACGAGCTCACCCGTCCCCACCACCGGCCGGGAGACCACCACCGTGAGCACCCCTTCCCAGGACCAGCCGCTCTGGCGCCCCAACCCCGCTCGCGCCGCCGCCACCAGCCTGGTCGCCTTCCAGGCCTGGGCCGCCGAGCACCACGGAGCCCCGGCCGCCCCGCTCGCCCCGGCCGCCGACGACCAGCAGGCCGCCCAGCGCTACGCGGACCTGCACGCCTGGTCCACCGCCGACCTCGACCGCTTCTGGACGGCGGTCACCCAGTGGTTCGACGTCCGCTTCACCGAGGCCCCCGAGGCCGTCCTCGCCGACCCGGCCATGCCCGGCGCCCGCTGGTTCCCCGGCGCCCGCCTCAACTACGCCGAGCACGCCCTGCGCGCCGCCGAGGACCCCGCCAACGCGGACCGCCCGGCCATCCTCCACCTGGACGAGACCACCGAGCAGCCGGCCGCCCTCAGCTGGTCCGAGCTGCGCCGCCAGGTCGGCTCGCTGGCCGCCGCCCTGCGCGCCCGCGGCGTCCGCCCCGGCGACCGGGTCAGCGCCTACCTGCCCAACATCCCGCAGGCCGCCGTCGCACTGCTCGCCACCGCCGCCGTCGGCGCGATCTGGACCAGCTGCGCCCCCGACTTCGGCGCCCGCAGCGTCCTCGACCGCCTCCAGCAGATCGAACCCGCGGTCCTCTTCGCCGTCGACGGCTACCACTACGGCGGCAAGGACCACGACCGCACCGAGGTCGTCGCCGAGCTGCGCCGCGAACTCCCCAGCCTGCACACCGTGGTGCACGTCCCGCTGCTCGGCGCCCCGGCCCCCGAGGGCGCCCTCCAGTGGGACGACCTGGTCGCCGACGACGTGGCGCCGGTGTTCGAGCCGGTCCCCTTCGACCACCCGCTCTGGGTCCTCTACTCCTCCGGCACCACCGGCCTGCCGAAGGCCATCGTCCAGAGCCAGGGCGGCATCCTGGTCGAACACCTCAAGCAGGCCGGCCTCCACCTCGACCTCGGCCCCCAGGACCGCTTCCTCTGGTACACCTCCACCGGCTGGATGATGTGGAACTTCCTGCTGGCCGGCCTCCTGGTCGGGGCCACGATCGTCACCTACGACGGCAGCCCCGGCCACCCCGACACCGGCGCCCTGTGGTCCGTCGCCGCCCGCACCCGCGCCACCGTCCTCGGCACCTCCGCCGCGTACGTCATCGCCAGCCGCAAGGCCGAGCTGCACCCCGGCCGCGAACTCGACCTCTCCGCCGTCCGCTGCATCGGCACCACCGGCTCCCCGCTCCCGCCGGACGGCTTCCGCTGGATCTACGACGAGGTCAAGCAGGACGTGTGGCTCGCCTCGGTCAGCGGCGGCACCGACGTCTGCTCCTGCTTCGTCGGCGGCGTCCCCACCCTGCCGGTACACCTCGGCGAGATCCAGGCCCCCTGCCTGGGCGCCGCCGTCGAGTCCTGGGACGTCCAGGGCCACCCGCACACCGACACCGTCGGCGAACTCGTCGTCACCAAGCCGATCCCGTCAATGCCCACCGGCTTCTGGAACGACCCCGAGGGCACCCGGTACCACGACAGCTACTTCGACACCTACCCCGGCATCTGGCGCCACGGCGACTGGATCACCGTCACCTCCCGGGGCACCGTCGTCATCCACGGCCGCTCCGACTCCACCCTCAACCGCCAGGGCGTCCGGATGGGCTCCTCGGACATCTACGAGGTGGTCGAGCGCCTCCCCGAGATCGCCGAGTCCCTGGTCATCGGCCTGGAGGAGCCCGACGGCGGCTACTGGATGCCGCTGTTCGTCGTCCTCGCCCCCGGCGCCGAACTCGACGAGGACCTCATCGGCCGCATCCGCACCTCGCTGCGCACCGAGCTCTCCCCGCGCCACGTCCCGGACGAGGTGATCGCCGTCCGCGGCCTGCCGCACACGCTGACCGGCAAGCGCATCGAGGTCCCGGTCAAGCGGATCCTCTCCGGCACCCCGCTGGAGCAGGCCGTCAATCCCGGTTCGGTCGACAACCTCGACCACCTGCGCTTCTTCGAGCAGCTCCGGGTCGACCGCCAGGCCTGACCGCCAGTCCTGAACGATCCTGGAAACGCCGAAGGGGCGCCCCCACCAGTTGCGGTGGGGGCGCCCCTTCAACGTTTCCCGGTTGCTACTCGCCGGAGAGCACCTGCTGCGCGGCGGCCCGCGCATCCTCGGCGCTGTCCGCGGCCCGGGCCGCCTCGGCCGCCCGGCGGCACTGCGCCAGCGTGTACTTCGCCAGCGTGCTCCGCACGTAGGGGATCGAGGCCGAGCCCATGGAGAGGCTGGTGACGCCCAGACCGGTCAGCACCACGGCCAGCAGCGGGTCGGACGCGGCCTCACCGCACACGCCGCAGCTCTTTCCGGTCGCCTGCGCGGCCTCGGCGGCCGCGGCGACCAGGTCCAGCAGCGCCGGCTGCCACGGGTCCTGCAACCGGGCCAGCGCACCGACCTGACGGTCGGCCGCGAAGGTGTACTGAGCCAGGTCGTTGGTCCCCAGCGACAGGAACTCGACCTCCTGGAGGATCGACCGGGCCCGCAGCGCGGCCGACGGGATCTCCACCATCGCACCGAACTTGGCGTCCAGCCCGGCCTCGCGGCACGCGGCGGCGAAGGCCGCGGCGTCCCTGCGGTCGGCCACCATCGGGGCCATCACCTCGAGGTGCACCGGCAGGCCCGCGGCCGCCGTGGCCAGCGCCCGCAGCTGGGTGCGCAGCACCTCCGGGTGCTCCAGCAGGGTGCGCAGACCGCGCACGCCCAGCGCGGGGTTCGGCTCGTCGGCCGGGGTCAGGAAGTCCAGCGGCTTGTCCGCGCCCGCGTCCAGCACCCGGACCACGACCCGGCCCTCCGGGAAGGCCTCCAGCACCTTGCGGTACGCCTCGACCTGCTTCTCCTCGCCGGGAGCCTTCGCCGAGTCGTCCAGGAACAGGAACTCGGTACGGAACAGGCCGACGCCCTCCGCACCGTTCTCCAGCGCGGCCGGCACGTCCGCCGGGCCGCCGACGTTGGCCAGCAGCGGTACCCGGTGCCCGTCCGAGGTCTGCCCCGGGCCGGAGGAGGCGGCCAGCGCGGCCTTGCGCTCGGCGGCGACGGCCCGCAGCTCGTCCTGCTTCTGCTGCGACGGGTCCAGCAGCACGTCGCCCGAGCTGCCGTCCACCGCGACGACGGTGCCCTCGGCGACGTCCGTCGCCCCCGACAGCGCGACCACGGCCGGCACGCCCATCGCCCGCGCCAGGATGGCGCTGTGGCTGGTCGGCCCGCCCTCCTCGGTCACGAAGCCGAGCACCAGCGTCGGGTCCAGCAGCGCGGTGTCGGCCGGCGCCAGGTCCCGCGCGAACAGCACGTACGGTTCGTCGCTGTCCGGCACGCCCGGCATCGGCACGCCCAGCAGGCGGGCCACGATGCGGTTGCGCACGTCGTCCAGGTCGGCGACCCGCCCGGCCAGGTACTCCCCGGCGGAGGCCAGCAGCGCCCGGTAGGCCGCGAAGGCGTCGTACACGCCGCGCTCGGCACTGCTGCCGACGGCGATCCGACGGGACACGTCGGCCATCAGCTCCGGGTCCTGCGCCATCAGCGCCTGGGCCTCCAGCACGGCCTGCGCCTCACCGCCGGCCAGGTTGCCGCGCGCGATCAGGTCGGCCGCGACCGCCTCGACGGCCGCCTGGGCACGAGCCTGCTCGCGGGGGGCGTCCTCGGTCGGGATCTGGGTGGCCGGGGGCTCCAGGACCGCCGTGCCCATGTGCCGCACCTGGCCGATCGCGACCCCGTGGCTGACACCCACGCCGCGCAGTGTCTTCTCCATGTACCTGTTTCTCCGCTGAGAGGAGCGGCCCCGCCGGGAACCGCTGAGTGCCGGGTCGCCCCGTCAACTCCTGCGGGGCGGGTGTGTGTCGGTGGTTGAGGGGTCAGCTCCAGCTGAACAGGTGGTCGTCCGCCTGGACCTCGCCGGACTCGACCAGGTCACCCAGGGAGTCGGGGGCGGCCTCCAGCGCCACGACCGGCGAGATCGGCGACTTGCCCGCGGCCTCGACCGCGGCCGGGTCCCACCGGATCACGGCCTGACCACGGGTCACCGTGTCGCCCTTGTTGACGAGCAGTTCGAAGCCCTCGCCGTTCAGCTGCACCGTGTCGATGCCCAGATGGGTCAGCACACCGTGCCCGTCCGCGTCCACCACCACGAAGGCGTGCGGGTGCATGGAGACCACGACGCCGTCCACCGGAGCGACCGCCTCGGTGGGCTCGCGCACCGGGTCGATCGCGGTGCCCGGACCGACCATCGCGCCCGCGAACACCGGGTCGGGCACGTTGGCAAGCCCGACAGCCCGGCCGGTCAGCGGCGACGTCACAATGGTCATGGTTGTGCCTCCCAAGTGCGCAATACAGCGAGCGGCCGCGAGGTGCGGCACACAATCAACTGAAGCCTAAATCATGTCAACTTCGGACATCTGTTGACGTTCCCGGGCGAAGACCCACGCCCCGCCCGTCTACCGACCGGCGTCACATCGACTCGCGACTGGTCTAGTCCTCTTGGTCGATGCGCCGCACTCTACAGGCATCTTGGCGAATCAGGACCATTGCTGTATATGCTCGCGAGAGCAACAAATCATGCCGCCGTCCGGGTGACCCACGGCGGGCCCCGATTCGCGCTCCGGCAACCGACCCGCTATGGTTGGGCGAGTCGCCGCAAGTCGGCGGGTTAACGCCAGATTTCAGATGCAAAAAGCCCCGGTAAACGGAGCGGAAAGCATCTGGTAGGCTGGAAACACGAAAGAACGAAGCGCCCGGAGGGCCCGCTGGAAGGCGGTCCGAAGGAAGCGTCCGTTCCTTGAGAACTCAACAGCGTGCCAAAA
>NZ_JBVHYH010000094.1:0-33066 GCF_055569135.1 Kitasatospora sp. NPDC029367 | reverse complement strand
CGGCGCCAGTGCGCCAGGGCGTCGAGGTAGACGTTCGCCGCCGCGTAGTTGCCCTGCCCGGCACTGCCCATCACGCCGGAGATGGAGGAGAACAGGACGAAGGCCGTGAGGTCCTGGTCCTTGGTCAGCTCGTGGAGGTTCCAGGCAGCATCGACCTTGGGGCGCAGGACGGCCGACAGGCGCTCGGGAGTGAGCGCCGTCACGATCCCGTCGTCCAGCACACCGGCCGCATGCACGACACCGCTGATCGTCCGGCCGCTCAGCGCCGCGGCGAGCGCCTCGCGGTCGGCGGCGTCACAGGCCACCACCTCGACGCGCGCACCCAGCTCCGCCAACTCGGCCACCAGCTCGGACGCACCACCCCGGCGGCTCAGCAACAGCAGCTCACGCACACCGTGCTCGGCCACCAGGTGCCGGGCGACCAGACGCCCCAGACCACCCGTGCCACCCGTGATCACGACCGTGTCCTCGCCCCAGCCCGTCGAGGCTTCATCGGAGACGACACGGCCGAGCCGCCCCACCCGGACGACGCCGTCGCGCACCACCACCTGCGGCTCGCCCACGGCCAGCACGGCGTCCAGCGGCAACTCGCCGTCCGTGTCCACGAGCACGAACCGGCCCGGGTTCTCGGACTCCGCCGCCCGCACCAGGCCCCACACGGCCGCGCCGACGAGGTCCGACACCTCACTGCCCGCCACGGCTCCCCGGGTGACGAAGACCAGACGCGCGTCGGAGAAGCGCGGCTCCGCCAGCCACTCCTGCACCAGGCCCAGCGCCCACGCCGTCACCTCGTGCACGTCCTCCGGCGTCGAACCGCCCGCCACCGGGACCGCCACGGCCCCCGGCACGTCGTCGCCGACCTCCGAGAGCGCCGCGACCTGCACGGACCGGACGCTGACCGGCCGGGCGGGCGCGGCAGTGACCCACTCCAGCCGCAGCAGCGAGCCGTTCGTCCCGTGGGCGGCGGCGGCCGGCTCGCCCAGCTCGACCGTCTCGGCCGACAGCACGAGGTCACCCGCCGCGTCGGCGAGCGCCAGTGACAGCGTGTCCGCGCCCGTCCGCACCAGCCGGGCCCGCACCACCGTGGCACCCGTGGCGTGCAGCGACACCCCGGACCAGACCACGGGGACGAGCCCCCGGCCGTCCGCCCGCAGGACGGCGGCCGGCAGCGCCGGGTGCAGGCCGAACCCGGCTGCCGCTCCCGCCAGTTCGGCCGGGAGGTCGGCCTCGACGAAGGTCTCCTCGCCACGCCGCCAGACAGCGGCGCCGTCCGCGACCGCGCCGGTCGGTGGCCAGACGGCCGCATCGAAGTCCGCGGCCCGGGCTCCTGTGGTCAGCACCCCGGTGGCGTGCTCGGTCCACGGATCGTCCAGGCCGCCGTCGGCGCTCGCGAAGAACGTCACCGTCCGCGCGCCCGACTCGTCCGGCGCACTCGCCCGGACCTGGACCACCGTGCCGCCGCCCGTACCGCCCAGGGCGAGCGGGCGGGTCACGGCGAGCCGCTCGACCCGGTCGCAGCCGACGTGGTCGCCGACCCGGATCGCCAGCTCCAGGAACCCGGCCGACGGGAACACGCCCGCGTCGCCGTCCCACGCCGCCGAGCCGGGTGAGAGCCGGCCGGTGAAGACGACGCTGTCGGTGCCCGCGAGCGGCACGGCGGCGCCGAGGAGCGGATGGTCGGCCGCCAGCAGTCCGGCAGAGGCGACGTCGCCGACGCCGTTGCCGAGGGCGGGCCAGTAGTGCTCGTGCTGGAAGGGGTAGGTGGGCAGGTCGGCGCGCCGGGCGCCGGTGCCGTCGAACAGCCGGGCCCAGTCGACGGGGACACCGGTGACGTGCAGGCGGGCGAGCGCGGTGACGAGGGTGTGCTCCTCGGGCCGGTCGCGGCGCAGCAGCGGGAGCGCGGGGGCCTCGGAGTCGTGGCCGTCCTGCTGGGCGAGGGCGGCGAGGATGCCGTCGGGGCCGAGTTCGAGGAAGGCGGTGGCATCGGCCTCGCGCAAACTGCGGAGACCGTCGGCGAAGCGGACGGTCTCGCGGACGTGGCGCACCCAGTAGTCGGGAGTCGTGACGTCCGTGTCCAGAGCGCCGGTCAGGTTGGACACCAGCGGGATCGAAGGGGCCTGGTAGGTCAGGCCGTTCAGGACCTCGCGGAAGTCCGCCAGCATCGGCTCCATCAACGGCGAGTGGAACGCGTGCGAGACCTGCAACCGCGTGGTCTTCCGGTCGGCGAAGCGCGCCTCGATCGCCGAGACCGCCTCCTCCGCCCCCGAGACGACCACGGACGTCGGCCCGTTCACAGCCGCGATCGACACCAACTCACTCAGCAGCGGCAGGACTTCTTCCTCCCTCGCCTGCACGGCCAGCATCGCACCGCCCTCCGGCAGCGCCTGCATCAAACGGCCACGGGCACGCACCAGCGCGCAGGCGTCCGCCAGCGAGAACACCCCGGCCACATGTGCGGCCGCGATCTCGCCGATCGAGTGCCCCGCCACGAACTCCGGTACCACACCCAACGATTCGACCAGCCGGAACAACGCCACCTCGACCGCGAACAACCCCGCCTGGGCATGCTCCGTCCGATTCAGCAGCTCCGCATCGTCACCCCACACCACCTCCCGCAAGCCCGGCTCGAACTCCGCGCACACGGCATCGAAAGCCGACGCGAACACCGGGAACCGGGCGTACAACTCCCGCCCCATCCCCAACCGCTGCGACCCCTGCCCCGAGAACAGGAACGCCGTCGACCGCTCCCCCGCCACCCCACGCGCGACCTCGGCACCATCCACCAGCACCGCCCGGTGCCGGAAGCGCGACCGTCCCGCGAGCGACAGCCCGACGTCCACGGGAGTGCCACCGACCCCGGCAACCCGCTCCAGCTGCGCCTCCAGCGCCGCCTCCGACTTCGCCGAGACCACCCACGGCACCACACCCGGCACCACCGACGGACCGTCAGCCGCAGAGCCCTCCTCGGGAGCCTCCTCCTCCACCGCCTCCTCGACGATCACGTGCGCGTTCGTCCCACTGATCCCGAACGACGACACCCCCGCCCGGCGCGGCCGGTCCACCTCCGGCCAGGGGCGGGCCGAGGTGAGCAGCTCGACGGCCCCCGCCGACCAGTCCACACGCGAGGACGGTGCGTCCGCGTGCAACGTCCTGGGCAACACGCCGGCCCGCAGCGCCTGCACCATCTTGATCACGCCCGCGACCCCGGCCGCCGCCTGGGCGTGGCCGAAGTTGGACTTGATCGAGCCCAGGAACAACGGGACCTCGCGCCCCTGTCCGTAGGTGGCGAGGAGCGCCTGGGCCTCGATCGGGTCGCCCAGCGGCGTGCCCGTCCCGTGGCCCTCGACGGCGTCGACCTCTCCGGCCGACAGCCCGGCGTTGGCGAGCGCCTGGCGGATCACCCGCTGCTGCGAGGGGCCGTTGGGCGCGGTGAAGCCGTTGGACGCGCCGTCCTGGTTGACCGCCGAGCCCCGGACGACCGCGAGGACGCGGTGCCCGTTGCGGCGCGCGTCGCTCAGCCGCTCCAGCACCAGGACGCCCACGCCCTCGGCCCAGCCCGTCCCGTCGGCCCCGTCGGCGAACGCCTTGCAGCGCCCGTCCGAGGCCAGTCCGCCCTGCCGGGAGAACTCCATGAGCGAGCCGGGCGTCGCCATGACGTTGACGCCGCCCGCGACGGCGAGCGTGCACTCGCCGGCCCGCAGCGCCTGGACCGCCCAGTGCAGGGCGACCAGCGAGGACGAGCACGCGGTGTCGACGGTGACGGCCGGGCCTTCCAGCCCGAGGGTGTAGGAGAGGCGGCCGGAGAGCGCCGAGGCGGCGATGCCGGTGCCGATGTCGCCTGTGGCGTCGGCCAGGGAGCGCACCAGCAGGTACGCGTAGTCCTGGCCGTTGGTGCCGAGGAAGACGCCGGTCCGGCTGCCGCGCAGGCCGGCCGGGTCGAGGCCGGCCCGCTCGAACGCCTCCCACGAGGTCTCCAGCAGCAGGCGCTGCTGGGGGTCGGTCGAGACGGCCTCGCGCGGCGAGATGCCGAAGAAGTCGGCGTCGAAGCCGGACACCGAGTCGAGGAAACCCCCGCGCCGCGAGACGCGGGTGCCGCGCTCGTCGACCCCGGCGTCCGCCAGGGCGCCGAGGTCCCAGCCGCGGTCCTCCGGGTAACCGCCGGTGGCGTCGGTGCCGCCCGCCACGAGGTCCCAGAGGTCCTCGGGCGAGGCGACGCCGCCGGGATAGCGGCAGCCCATGCCGATGATGGCGACGGGTTCGGCTGCCGCGTCCAGGAGCCGGCGGTTCTGCTTGCGCAGCCGTTCGGTCTCCTTCATCGAGGACCGGAGAGCGGCGACTACCTTGTCGTGGGGCGTGGTCATCTCTGCTCCGTCAGTCCTGGGCGTGGTCGGGGTCGTTGCGCAGGGCGGCCTGCACCAGGTCGTCCAGGTCCATCGCGTCGATGGCGTCGGCCTCCTCGGGTTCGCCGCCGCCGGCACCGCCCCCGGCACCGTCGGCCAGCCTCAGCAGGGCGTCCAGCACGCCGCTGCGCCGCAGTCGGTCCAGCGGGACGGAGTCGACGAGGGCCCGCAGGCGGTCGCGCTCGGGGTCGCTGGGCTCCCCGCCGTCGCCCTCGTCGACCAGCAGGCCGAGCAGGTGCGCGGCGAGCTCGGTCGGGCTCGGGTGGTCGAAGACCAGCGTCGGCGACAGGTCGAGGCCGGTCACGGCGCCGAGCCGGTTGCGCAGCTCGATCGCGCCGAGCGAGTCGAACCCGAGGTCGCGGAAGGCCTTCTCCGGGCCGACGGCCTCGATGCCGGGCAGTCCGAGCACCTCGGCCGCCCTGCCGCGCACCAGCCCGAGGAGGGCGGCGGCGCGGCGGGCCGGGCTGAGTCCGGCCAGTTCGACGCGCAGCGCGTGGCCGTTCCCGGTGTCCTCGCCCGGGCTCTGCGCGTCGGCGTAGCCGGGGAGTTCGGCGAGCAGCCGGCTCGGGCGGACGGCGGTGAAGGCGCGGACGAAGCGCTCCGGGTCGACGTCGGCGACCAGCGTGGTCGGCGCGGTGTCGAGGACGGCGCGGCGCAGCGCGGCGACCGCGACGGCCGGGTCGAGCGGCTTGATGCCGGTGCGGCGGGCGGCCTCGCCGGCCCGGGCGTCGGCGGCCATCCCGCCGCCGGCCCAGGCGCCCCAGGAGAGGGAGGTGGCGGCGAGTCCGGCGGCGCGGCGGCGTTCGGCGAGGGCGTCGAGGACGGCGTTGGCGGCCGCGTAGTTGCCCTGGCCGGGGTTGCCGACGGCCGCGGAGGCGGAGGAGAACAGGGCGAAGACGGCGAGGTCGTGGTCCCTGGTCAGCTCGTCGAGCAGGAGCGCCGAGGTGGCCTTGGCGCGGTGGACGGCCTCGAAGCGGTCGGGGGTGAGGCCGTCGATGACGCCGTCGTCGAGCACACCGGCGGCGTGGACGACGGCGGTGAGCGGGTGTTCGGCGGGCACGGCGGCCAGGACGGCGGCGAGTGCCTCCCGGTCGGCGGCGTCGCAGGCCGCGAGGGTGACGGCGGTGCCGGTGGCGGTGAGCTCCTCGCGGAGCTCGGCCGCCCCGGGGGCGTCCGGGCCCCGGCGGCTGAGCAGCACCAGGTGCGGGGCGCCGGCAGCGGCGAGGCCGCGGGCGACCTCGGCGCCGAGCGCGCCCGTGCCGCCGGTGATCAGGACGGTGCCGGTCGGCTCCCAGTCCACCGGATCGCTCGCGGCGCCGCCGGGCGTGGCGGCCAGGCGCCGGCCGAGGATCCCGGTCGGCCGGACGGCCAGCTGGTCCTCCCCGTCCGGGTCGGCGAGCACGGCGGCCAGGAGGGCGGCGGTGCGCCGGTCGAGGCTCGCGGGCAGGTCGATCAGACCGCCCCAGCGCTGCGGCAGTTCGAGCGCGGCCACCCGGCCGAGGCCCCAGACGGCGGCCTGGGCCAGGCCGGTGACGCGGTCGCCGGGGGCGGCCGCGACGGCGTCCCGGGTGAGGCACCACAGCGGGGCGCCGATCCGGGCCTCGCCGAGGGCCTGCACCAGGGCGGCCGTGCGGGCGAGGCCGGCGGGGGCGCTGCCGCCCGCGGACTCGTCGAGGGCCAGCAGCGATACGACGCCCGCGATCTCATCGGCCGTGTACGGGAGTTCGGCGAGCTGCCCGACGAGTCCGGCGCGGTCGGCGTCGGCCTCGACGGTCAGCCGGACGGCGCCCGTGCCGAGCGCCGCGAGGACCTCGTCCGTCCAGGCCGGGTCGCCGTGGCCGGCGGGCACGACGGCGAGCCAGGTGCCGGCCGGGGCCGCGGCGCGCGGCCGGTCGAGCGGCTTCCAGATGATCCGCCGGCGGCGGGCGTCCACCGCGGCCTGCTCCTCGCGCCGCTCGTGCCAGTCCCGCAGGGCCGGGAGCACCTGGGCGAGGGCCTCGCCGTCGACGTCCAGGGTGTCGGCCAGCGCGTCGAAGGACGCGGTCCGCAGCGCCGTCCAGAACTCCCCGTCGGGGGACGCGGGCGACCCGGCGGACTGCTCGGGCCAGTAGCGCTGCCGCTGGAACGGGTAGGTGGGCAGGTCGACCCGGCGGGCGCCGGTGCCGGCGAAGAGCGCGGACCAGTCCGGCGCGAGCCCGTCGGTGTGCAGGCGGGCGACGGCGGCGAGCAGGGTCGTGCGCTCGTCGCGGCCGTGGCGCAGCGCGCCGGCGGTGACCACCGGACGGGCCGGGTCCGCGTCCGCCGCCGTGCTGGCCTGGACGAGCGCGGACAGCACGCCGTCCGGGCCGAGTTCCAGGTGGCGGCGCACGCCGCGGGCGCTGAGGGCGGCGACGCCGTCGGCGAAGCGCACGGCTTCGCGGACGTGGCGCACCCAGTACCGCGCGTCGAGCCGCTCCCCGGTGTCGCCGATGACGACGGAGCCGGTCAGGTTGGACACGAGCGGGATGCGCGGGGCCGCGTAGGTGAGGCCCCGGGCGGTCCGCTCGAAGTCGTCGAGCATGGCGTCCATGTGTACGGAGTGAAACGCATGGCTCACCCGCAAACGCCTAGTCCTGCGTCCGTCGGCCGCGAAACCTGCGGCGATGCGTTCGACGGCGTCGGCGTCCCCGGAGAGGACGACGGCGCGGGGGCCGTTGACGGCGGCGATGGAGACGCCGTCCGTGAGCAGCGGCAGCACCTCCGCCTCCGTGGCCTCGACCGACACCATCGCTCCCCCACCGGGGAGTTCCGACATCAGGCGGGCACGGGCGGCCACCAGCGTGCAGGCGTCATCCAGCGAGAACACCCCCGCCACGTACGCCGCCGCGATCTCACCGATCGAATGCCCCACCACGAAGTCGGGCCGCAGACCCCACGACTCCACCAGCCGGAACAGCGCCACCTCCAGCGCGAACAACGCCGGCTGCGCATACCCCGTGTCGTCGAGGAGCGCGGCCTCCGCCGAACCCTCCGCCGCGAACAGCACCGGGCGCAGCGGCCCGGCCAGCCGTCCCTCGAAGCCGGCGAGGACGGCGTCCAGCGCGTCGGCGAACACCGGGTGGGCGGCGTACAGCTCCCGCCCGGCGCCGGGGCGCTGCGAGCCCTGGCCGGGGAAGAGGAAGGCGGTCTTCCCGCCCAGGGCCGAGCCCTGGACGAGCTGCGGCGCGGCCTGGCCGTCGGCGAGGGCTCGCAGGCCCTGCGCCAGTTCGGCGCGGTCGGCGGCGAGCACGGCGGCCCGGTGGTCGAGCAGCGTGCGGGTGGTGGCCAGCGAGTGGCCGAGGTCACGGACCGTCAGCTCCGGGTGCGCGGCGAGGTGGCCGAGCAGCAGGGCGGCCTGCTCGCGCAGCGCGGCGGGCGTCGCGGCGGAGAGCGGGACGGGCAGCGGCCGGTCGTCCGGGCGCTCCTCGGCGGGCTCGGCCGCGGGCGGCGCCTCGACGATCACGTGGGCGTTGGTGCCGCTCGCGCCGAAGGCGGAGACGCCCGCCCGGCGCGGGCGGCCGGTGGCCGGCCACGCGGTCTCCTCGGTGAGGAGCTCGGCGGCGCCGGCCGTCCAGTCGACGTGCGAGGACGGCGTGCCGGCGTGCAGCGTGCGCGGCAGCAGGCCGTGCCGCATGGCCAGCACCATCTTGATCACGCCGGCCACGCCGGAGGCGGCCTGGGTGTGGCCCAGGTTCGACTTCAGCGCGCCGATCAGGACGGGCCGTTCGCGCTCCTGCCCGTAGGTGGCGAGGAGCGCCTGGGCCTCGATCGGGTCGCCGAGCTTCGTGCCGGTGCCGTGCGCCTCGACGGCGTCGACCTCGGCGGCGGTCAGGCCCGCGTTGGCCAGGGCGCGCCGGATGACGCGCTGCTGGGACGGGCCGTTGGGCGCGGTGATGCCGTTCGACGCGCCGTCCTGGTTGATCGCGGAGCCGCGCAGGACGGCCAGCACCCGGTGTCCCCGGCGCTCGGCGTCCGAGAGCCGCTCGACCACCAGGACGCCGACGCCCTCCGACCACGCGGTGCCCTCGGCGTCGTCGGAGAACGTGCGGCAGCGCCCGTCCGGGGACAGCGCCCCCATCTCGCCGAACTCGACGAACCCGACCGGGCTCGACATCACCGTCACACCGCCCGCCAGCGCCAGCGAGCACTCGCCGGAGCGCAGGGCCTGGGCGGCCAGGTGCAGGGCCACCAGCGAGGACGAGCACGCGGTGTCCACGCTGACCGAGGGCCCCTCGAGGCCGAGGGTGTAGGAGAGCCGGCCGGACAGCAGGCTCGCGGACTGCGCGGTCTCGACGTGCCCGAGCTGGCCGACGGCCGGCCGGTAGTCGCCGCTGCCGCCGCCGATGAACACGCCGGTGTCGCCGCCGCGCAGGCCCGCCGGATCGATCCCGGCGCGCTCCAGCGCCTCCCACGCGGTCTCCAGCACGAGCCGCTGCTGCGGGTCGACGACCATCGCCTCGTACGAGGAGACCCCGAAGAAGGCAGCGTCGAACTCGGCCGCGTCGTACAGGAACCCGCCCTGCTGGGTGACGCTGCGCCCGCGCCCGTCGCGGTCGCCGTGGGTGAGCCGGTCGAGGTCCCAGCCGCGGTCCGCCGGGAACGGTCCGATCGCGTCGGTGCCCTCCCGCAGCAGCCGCCACAGGTCCTCCGGCGAACGGACGCCGCCCGGGTAGCGGCAGCCCATGCCGACGATCACGATCGGGTCGTCGGTGTCGGCGGCGACGGCCGGGCGCTCCACCGCCCGGGCCTCGTCGAGGAGTTCGGCCCGGAGGTAGGCGGCGAGCGCGGCCGGGGTCGGGTAGTCGAAGACGAGCGTCGCGGGCAGGCGCAGGCCGGTCGCGGCGGCGAGCCGGTTGCGCAGGTCGACGGCGGTCAGCGAGTCGAAGCCGAGGTCCTTGAACGGTTGCCCGGACGGCACGTCGTCCGCGTCGGCGTGGCCGAGCACGGCGGCCGACTCGGCCCGGACGATCGCCAGCAGTGCCTCGGTGCGCTCGGCCGCCGACCGCTCGCGCAGCCCGGCGCGCAGCACGTCGGCCTTGCCGGAGCTCGCTTCCTCGGGCTTCGCGGTCACCCGGGCCTCGGGCAGGTCGGCGAAGAGCCGGGTCGGCCGGGTTCCGGCGAAGGCGGGCGCGAAGCGCTCCCACGCCACGTCGGCGACGGTGACGGCGGAGCCGTCGAGGTCGGCGGCGAGGGCCGTCAGGGCGCGGCCGGGGGCGACGGGCGGCAGCCCGTTGGCCCGCAGGTGCACGGCCAGGGAGTCGGGCGTGCTGCCCGCCCAGGCGCCCCAGGCGACGGCGGTGGCGGCCCGCCCGGCGGCGCGGCGGGACCGGGCCGCGGCGTCGAGGACGGCGCCGGCGGCGGCCTCGTCGGCCCGGCCCTGCACGCCCCAGGTGCCGGCGATCGACCCGAACAGGACGTAGGCGTCGAGCTCCCGGTCCGCCAGTGCCTCGTCGAGCGCGCCGAGGTCGGCGAGCAGTCCGGTCAGGGGGTCACCGGACTCGGCGGACCGGCCGGTGTAGAGGACGGCGGAGAGGTCCGGCAGTTCAAGGACAGAGGCGAGGGCGGCGCGGTCGCCGGGCGTGCCGGCGACGAGGGTCAGGTCGGCGCCGAACTCGGCGAGCGCGGCCCGCAGTTCCCTCTCCTCCGGTCCCGTCCGATCACCGGCCGCATCGGCCGCATCGGCCGCATCGAGCGCCCCGGACGCACCGGCCGCCGCCGGCCCTGCCGTCAGCAGCACCACGTGCTCGGCACCCGACCGGGCGAGCCAGCGGGCCGTGGGAGCCGCGTGGCCCTCCGGCTCGCCGACCAGCAGGACCGTACCGCGCGGGGTCCACGGGCGTGCCGTGTCGGCCGTCGTGGCACGCACGAGCCGGCGGGCGAAGGCCCCGGCAGCGCGCAGCGCCAGCTGGTCCTCGCCGTCCCCGGCCGTCAGCAAAGCCCGCAGGCGAGCGGACGTACGGGCGTCGGGCTCCTCCGGCAGGTCGATCAACCCGCCCCAGCGGGTGGGCAGTTCGAGCGCGGTCACCCGGCCGATGCCCCACACCGCCGCCTGCGCGACGTCCTGCGGGGCCTCCGTCTCACCGACGGCGACGGCACCCCGGGTGAGGCACCACAGCGGGGCCTCGACCCCGGCCTCGCCGAGGGCGGCGAGCAGGGCGTCCGGCCGGGCGAGCCCGGTGGGCTCGCCGCCGGCGGCGGCGAGCAGGGACACCACACCGGCGAGCGGCCCGGCGGTCGGGGCCGGGCTCACGGCGTCACCCGCCACCGTCACCACCTCCGCTCCCAGACCCGCGAGCACCGCCGACGTCCAGGAGTCGTCCTGCCCCTCCGCCACGAGCGCCAGCCAGGTCCCCGGCAGAGCCTGCGGCCCGGTGGGCGCCGTGTAGGGCTTCCACACCGCCCGGTACCGCAGCCGGTCCGCGTCCGTGCGCTCGGTCCGGCGGCGGCGCCAGGCCGCGAGGGCGGGCAGCAGCACGCCGAGCGACGACTCGTCGGCCAGGCCCAGCGTCGTGCCCAGCTCCGCCGCGTCGGCGCGCTCGACGGCCGACCAGAAGGCGGCGTCCGCAGGGTCGCTCGCGCCGACGGGCTCGGGTGCGCGCTCGGGCCAGTACAGCTCGCGCTGGAACGGGTAGGTGGGCAGGTCGGTCCGGCGGGCGCCGGTGCCGTCGAAGAGCCGCGCCCAGTCGACCGGCACGCCCACGACGTGCAGGCGGGCCAGCCCCGTCACGAGTGAGTGCTCCTCCGGCCGGTCGCGGCGCAGGGTGGAGGCGGTGACGCCGCCCTCGCCCAGCCCCCGCTCGGCGAGGGCGGCGAGGACGCCGTCCGGGCCGAGCTCCAGGAACGCGGTGGCTCCCGCCTCCGCCAGGGCCCGGATGCCGTCGGCGAACCGGACGGTCTC
Source organism: Kitasatospora sp. NPDC029367 (assembly GCF_055569135.1). Classification (NCBI taxonomy): domain Bacteria; kingdom Bacillati; phylum Actinomycetota; class Actinomycetes; order Kitasatosporales; family Streptomycetaceae; genus Kitasatospora; species Kitasatospora sp. NPDC029367. The sequence continues at coordinate 21,750 of NZ_JBVHYH010000094.1, read as the reverse complement.
GCGGACGTGGCGCACCCAGTAGTCGGGGGTCGTGAGGTCGCCATCCAGGGCGCCGGTCAGGTTGGAGATCACCGGGATCGAAGGGGCCCGGTAGGTCAGGCCGTTCAGGACCTCGCGGAAGTCCGCCAGCATCGGCTCCATCAGCGGCGAGTGGAACGCGTGCGAGACCCGCAGCCGCGTGGTCCGCCGGTCGGCGAAGTGCGCCTCGACCGCCGCGACGGCCTCCTCCGCCCCCGAAACCACCACCGACGTCGGCCCGTTCACCGCCGCGATCGACACGAACTCGCCCAGCAACGGCTGGACTTCGTCCTCCGAGGCCTCCACGGCGAGCATCGCGCCGCCCGCCGGCAGCGCCTGCATCAGCCGGCCCCGGGCCGCCACCACCGCGCACGCGTCCGCCAGCGAGAACACCCCGGCCACGTGCGCCGCGGCGATCTCACCGATCGAGTGCCCGGCCACGAACTCCGGTACCACACCGAACGATCCGAGCAGCCGGAACAACGCCACCTCGACGGCGAACAGCCCGGCCTGGGCGTAGTCCGTCCGGTCCGGCAAGGAAGCGTCCGTCCCCCACACGACGTCCCGGAGCGGCAGCTCCAGCTGCTGGTCCAGCCGGGCGCAGACGCCGTCGAAGGCCTCGGCGAACACCGGGAAGCGGGCGTACAACTCCCGTCCCATGCCCAGCCGCTGCGAGCCCTGCCCGGAGAACAGGAACGCGGTCGACGGCTCCCCCGCCACCCCGCGCGCGATCTCCACACCGTCCAGCAGCACCGCCCGGTGCCCGAGCGAGGCCCGCCCGACGGCCAGCGAGTGGGCGACGTCCAGCGCGGACGCCCCCTCGACCGAACCGAGCCGGGCGAGCGAAGCGTCCAGCGCGGCCTCGGACCTGGCGGAGACGACCCACGGCGCGGCGCCCACCGCCACCTGGGAAGCGGCGACCGGTTCGGCCGCAGGCGCCTGCTCCAGCAGGACGTGCGCGTTGGTGCCGCTGACGCCGAAGGCGGAGACGCCGGCCCGGCGCGGACGGCCGGTCCGCGGCCAGTCGCGGGCCTCCGTCAGGAGCTCCACGGCGCCGGCCGTCCAGTCGACGTGCCGGGAGGGCGCGTCGACGTGCAGCGTCCGGGGCAGCACCCCGGCGCGCAGCGCGAGCACCGTCTTGATCACCCCGGCGGCGCCGGCGGCGGCCTGGGTGTGCCCGAGGTTGGACTTCACCGAGCCGAGCAGGAGCGGCCGGTCCTCGGAGCGCTCCCGCCCGTACGCGGCGAGCAGGGCGTGCGCCTCGATCGGGTCGCCGAGGGCGGTGCCGGTGCCGTGCGCCTCGACGGCGTCGACCTCGGCGGCGGTCAGGCCGGCGTCGGCGAGGGCCGCGCGGATCACCCGCTGCTGGGCCCGGCCGTTGGGGGCCGTCAGCCCGTTCGAGGCGCCGTCCTGGTTGACGGCGGAGCCGCGCACGACGGCGAGCACCGGGTGCCCGTTGCGGCGCGCGTCGCTCAGCCGCTCCAGCACCAGGACGCCCGCGCCCTCGGACCACGCGGTGCCGTCGGCGCCGTCCGCGAAGGGCTTGCAGCGGCCGTCGGCGGCCAGTCCGCCCTGCGCGGTGAACTCGACGAAGGCGTCCGGGCTGGACATCACCGAGGCGCCGCCGGCGAGGGCCAGCGAGCACTCGCCGCCCCGCAGCGCGCGGGCGGCCAGGTGGAGCGAGACCAGGGCGGAGGAGCACGCGGTGTCGACGGTGACGGCCGGGCCCTCCAGCCCGAGGGTGTAGGACAGGCGGCCGGACAGGACGCTCGCGGTGTTGCCGGTGGCGGCGTGGCCGCGGACGTCGGCGGTGCCGCGGCGCAGCACGGTCAGGTAGTCCTGGCCGTTGGTGCCGACGAAGACGCCGGTGTCGCTGCCGCGCAGGCGGTCGGGGGCGATGCCGGAGCGCTCCAGGGCCTCCCAGGAGGTCTCCAGGAGCAGGCGCTGCTGGGGGTCCATGGCGAGGGCCTCGCGGGGCGAGATGCCGAAGAAGCGGGCGTCGAAGCGGCCGACGCCGTCCAGGAAGCCGCCGTGCAGGGTGGCGGAGCCGCCGCGGCCCAGGGCGTCGAGGTCCCAGCCGCGGTCGGCCGGGAAGGGGCGGATGGCGTCGGCGCCGTCGCCGAGCAGCCGCCAGAGGTCCTCGGGCGTCTCGATGCCGCCGGGGAAGCGGCAGGCCATGCCGACGATCACGACGGGGTCGTCGGTGAGGCCGCCCGCGGCCGGGGACCGGTCGGGCTCGGGGAGGGTGCCGAGGAGTTCGGCGAGGAGGTGGGCGGCCAGGTCGGCCGGGGTCGGGTGGTCGTAGACGAGGGTGGCGGGCAGGGTGAGGCCGGTGGCGGCGGTGAGGGCGTTGCGCAGTTCGACGGTGGTGAGGGAGTCCATGCCGAGGTCGGTGAAGGGCTGGTCGACGCCGACGCGTTCAGCTCCGGCGTGGCCGAGGACGGCCGCGACGCGGGTGCGCACGAAGTCCAGGACGAAGCGCTCCCTGGCCTGCTCGGACAGGTCGGCGAGGCGCTGCCGCAAGCCGGAGTCGGCGGCGGACGCAACCGGACGACCGGCCGCCCCGGCCAACCCGGAGATCAGCGGGACGGGCCGCTGCGCGGCGAAGACGGCGGCGAAGCGCTGCCAGTCGATGTCGGCGACGGTGAGCGCGGTGTCGTCGTGGTCGAGGGCCTGGCCGAGGGCGTCCAGGGCGCGCTCGGGTGCCATCGGTGCGTAGCCGCCGCGGCGCACCCGCTGTTCGACGCCGGCCCCGGCCATGCCGTCGCCGGCCCACGGGCCCCAGGCGAGGGCGGTGGCGCGCAGGCCGCGGGAGCGGCGCTGCTCGGCGAGGGCGTCGAGGTGGGCGTTGGCGGCGGCGTAGTTGGCCTGGCCGGCGGCGCCGAGGGTGCCGGCGGTGGAGGTGAAGAGGACGAAGGCGGCGAGGTCGGTGTCGCGGGTCAGCTCGTCGAGGTGGTGCGCGGCGTCGACCTTGGGGCGGAACACCTCGGCGAAGTGCTCGGCCGTCAGGGTGTCGAGGGTGCCGTCGGCGACGACGCCGGCGGTGTGGAAGACGGCGGTGAGCGGCCGGTCGGCGGGGACGGCGGCGAGGACGGCCGCGAGGGCGTCCCGGTCGGCGGCGTCGCAGGCGGCCAGGGTGACGTCGGCGCCGAGGGCGGCGAGATCGGCGCGCAGCTGCTCGGCGCCGGGGGCGTCCGCGCCGCGGCGGCTGAGCAGCAGCAGGTGTTCGGCCCCCCGGGCGGCGAGGCGGCGGGCGAGCTGCCCGCCGAGGCCGCCGGTGCCGCCGGTGATCAGGACGGTGCCGGCGGGCGCGTACGGGCGGGCGGCGGCGCGCTCGCCCGAGGGGCGGCGCACCAGGCGCCGGGCGAAGGTGCCGGAGGCACGGACGGCGAGCTGGTCCTCGCCGTCGGTGCGGGCGAGGGCGGCGGCCAGCCGGCGCAGCGCGGTGTCGTCGAGCTGCTCCGGCAGGTCGATCAACCCGCCCCAGCGGGTGGGCAGTTCGAGGGCGGCGGAGCGGCCGAGGCCCCAGACGGCGGCCTGCCGGGGGTCGGCGGGCCGGTCGGAGCGGCCGGTGGCGACGGCGCCGCGGGTGAGGCACCACAGCGGGGCCTCGACGCCCGCGTCGCCCAGGGCCTGGAGGGCGGTGACGGTGGCGGCGAGCGGGTCGTCGCCGAGGGCGAGCAGGGACAGGACGCCGGTGAACTCCCCCTCGGTCGACCGCAGTTCCGAGGCGAGTGCGGCCCGGTCGGCGGAGACCCGCAGGGTCGTGCCGTCGACGAGGCCGTCCACCCACGGCGCGTCCTCGGACGTGAGCACCAGCCAGCGGCCGGACGGCCGGGCCGCGGCGGCGCCCGTCGCGTCGAGCGGTGTCCAGGAGACGCGGTAGCGCCAGGAGTCCACGGTGGAGCGCTCGCGGCGGGCACGGCGCCAGGCCGAGAGGGCGCTCACGGTGTCGGTGTCGAGGTCGAGTCCGGTGCCGAGCGCCGCGAGGTCCCCGCGGTCGACGGCGGCCCAGAACTCGGCGTCCACCGGGTCGGCGCCGGCCGCCGCGGCGGGCCGCCCCTCCGGCCAGTAGCGCTCCCGCTGGAACGGGTACGTGGGCAGGTCGGCGCGGCGGGCGCCGGTGCCGGCGAAGACGGCCGCCCAGTCCGGGCGCTGGCCGCCCACGGCGAGCCGGGCGAGCGCGGCCGTGAGGGCCGGGACACCGGGCCGGCCGCGGCGCAGCGCGGGCACACCGGTGAGGCGGGCGCCGTCACCCAGGGTGGCGCGGGCGGCTGCGGTGAGGACGCCGTCGGGGCCGAGTTCGAGGAAGGCGGCGGCGCCGTGGCCGGCGAGGGCCTGGACGGCGTCGGCGAAACGGACCGTGCCGCGCACCTGCCGGGCCCAGTAGTCGGGCGCGGCGAGCTCGTCGGCGTCGGCGAGCTCGCCGGTGACGGTGGAGACGAGCGGGATCGCCGGGGCGTCGTAGGTGAGCGTGGCGGCGACGCGGGTGTACGCGTCGAGCATCGGTTCCATGTGCGGGGAGTGGAAGGCGTGCGAGACGCGCAGTCGCTTGGTGCGCCGCTCGGTGAACTCCCCGGCGATGCGCAGGACTTCGTCCTCGTCGCCCGCGATCACCACCGACCTGGGCCCGTTGACGGCGGCGATGGAGACGCCGTCCGTCAGCAGCGGCAGCACCTCCGCCTCCGTTGCCTCGACCGACACCATCGCTCCCCCACCGGGGAGTTCCGACATCAGGCGGGCACGGGCGGCCACCAGCGTGCAGGCGTCCGCCAACGAGAACACCCCAGCCACGTACGCCGCCGCGATCTCACCGATCGAATGCCCCACCACGAAGTCCGGACGCAGACCCCACGACTCCACCAGCCGGAACAGCGCCACCTCCAGCGCGAACAACGCCGGCTGCGCATACCCCGTGTCGTCCAGGAGCTGTCCTTCCTCGGCGAACAGGACGTCCCGCACGGGCCGTTCGTAGCCGAGGTCGAAGCGGGCGAGGACGGCGTCGAGCGCCTCCGCGTACACCGGGTACCGGTCGTACAGCTCGCGGCCCATGGCCGGGTACTGGCTGCCCTGGCCGGTAAACAGGAAGGCCAGGCCGCCGCCGGCCGCCCGGCCGGTGACGAGGGCGGCGTCCGGCAGGCCGTCGCGCAGGGCGGCGAGGGCGCGCCTCAGCTCGGCGCGGTCGCCGGTGGTGACGGCGGCGCGGTGGTCGAGCGCGGCGCGGGTGGTGGCGAGGGAGAACGCCAGGTCGGCGAGGGGCAGTTCGGGCTGCTCGTCGAGCGCGGTGAGCAGCCGCCCGGCGTGGGCGCGCAGGGCCTCCTCGGTGCGGGCGGACAGCGCGAACGGGACGGTGTCACCGTCCGCCGGCGCCGCCACCACGGAAGGTGCCGCGGCAGCGGCCGGGGCCTGTTCGAGGATCACGTGCGCATTGGTGCCGCTCAGCCCGAAGGAGGAGACGGCCGCCCGGCGCGGACGCCCGGTCTCGGGCCAGTCGCGCGCCTCGGCGAGGAGCTCGATGGCGCCCTCCGTCCAGTCGACGTGGCTGGACGGCCGGTCGATGTGGAGGCTGGCCGGGAGCACGCCGCTGCGCAGCGCGAGCACGGTCTTGATGACGCCGGCCACGCCGGAGGCCATCTGGGTGTGGCCGATGTTGGACTTCACCGAGCCGAGCAGGAGCGGGAGTTCGCGGTCCTGGCCGTAGGTGGCGAGGAGCGCCTGGGCCTCGATCGGGTCGCCGAGGCGGGTGCCGGTGCCGTGGCCCTCGACGGCGTCGACCTCGCCCGGGGCGAGCCGGGCAGCGGCGAGCGCGGCGCGGATCACCCGCTGCTGCGCGGGCCCGTTGGGCGCGGTGAGGCCGTTGGAGGCGCCGTCCTGGTTGACGGCGGAGCCGCGCAGGACGGCGAGCACCGGGTGGCCGAGCCGCTCGGCGTCGGAGAGGCGCTCGACCAGGACGAGGCCGACACCTTCGGCGAGGCTCATGCCGTCGGCGGCCTCGGCGTAGGCCTTGCAGCGGCCGTCGACGGCCATGGCGCGCTGGCGGCTGAAGCCGACGAACGCGTTGGGCGTGGCCATCACGCTGACGCCGCCGGCGAGCGCGAGCGAGCTCTCCCCGTTGCGCAGCGACTGGCAGGCCAGGTGCAGGGCGACGAGCGAGGAGGAGCACGCGGTGTCGAGCGTGACGGCCGGGCCCTCGAAGCCGAAGGTGTAGGAGAGCCGCCCGGACAGGACGCTCGGGATGGTGCCGGTGACGAGGTGGCCCTCGGCGCCGTCCTGGGCGGAGTCGCCGGGGCTGTAGTCCTGGTAGCTGGCGCCGATGAAGGTGCCGGTGAGGCTGCCGCGCAGGGTGGCCGGGTCGAGGCCGGCGCGCTCCATGGCCTCCCAGGCCGTCTCCAGGAGGAGGCGCTGCTGGGGGTCCATGGCGAGGGCCTCGCGCGGGGAGATGCCGAAGAACGCGGCGTCGAAGTCGGCGACGCTGCGCAGGAAGCCGCCGCGCACCGAGTAGGTGCGGCCGGGCGCGTCCGGGTCCGGGTCATACAGCCCCTCGGTGTCCCAGCCGCGGTCGGCCGGGAACTCGGTGATGGCGTCGCCGCCCGAGGTGACGAGCCGCCACAGGTCCTCGGGCGAGGCGATCCCGCCGGGGTAGCGGCAGCTCATGCCGATGATGGCGATCGGCTCGTCCGGCGCGACGGCGGTCGTCCCCTCGACCGGCCCCTCGACAGCCGCGCCGGCGGTCTTCTCCCGCAGGAAGCGCACCAGGGCGAGCGGGTTCGGGTGGTCGAACACGAGGGTGCTGGGCAGCGTGAGCCCGGTCGCGGCGGCCAGTCGGTTGCGCAGGTCGACGGCGGTCAGCGAGTCGAAGCCGACGTCGCGGAAGGCCCGCTGCTCCGACAGCACGTCGGGCGAGGCGTGCCCGAGCGTGGTCGCCGCCTCGGCGCGGACCAGGTCCAGCAGGCGGCGCTCCTGCTCGGCGGCCGGCAGGGCGCGCAGCCGGGCGGCGAACTCGCCGTCCCCGGAGGGGCGTTCGGCGGCCTCGGTGAGGCGGCGTACCTCGGGCACGTCCTCGAAGAGGTCGGTCGGGCGGCCGGAGGTGAAGACCGGGTGGTAGCGCTCCCAGTCGACGTCGGCGATCGCGAGCACCTGCTCGTCGGCGTCCAGGGCCTGGCGCAGCCCGTCCAGGGCGAGCGAGGGGTCCATGAAGACCAGGCCGCTGCGCCGGATCTGCCCGGGGTCGACGCGGCCGAGTTTCAGGTCGTCGGCCCAGATGCCCCAGGAGATCGCGGTGGCCCGGCCGCCGCGGGCGCGGCGGTGCTCGGCGAGCGCGTTGAGGTAGGCGTTGCCGGCGACGTAGGCGGCGTGCCGGCCGCTGCCCCACAGGCCGGCGGTGGAGGAGTAGAGCACGAAGGCGTCGAGCTGGTCGTCGGGCAGGAGCTCGTCGAGGTGGCGGGCGCCGGCGGTCTTGGCGTGCAGGACCTTGGCGAAGGCCTCGTGGGTGGTCTCCTCGATCGACAGCAGTTCGATGACGGCGGCGGTGTGGACGACGGTGCGCACCTCGTGGCCGGCGGCGGCCAGGTCGGCGAGCATCGCCGCGACGGCGTCGCGGTCGGTGAGGTCGCAGGCGGCCATCTCTGCGGCGCAGCCCGCGGCGGCGAGTTCGGCGAGCAGTTCGGCTGCGCCGGGCGCGGTGGCGCCGCGGCGGCTGGTGAGCACGATCCGCTCGGCGCCCTCGGCGGCGAGGCGGCGGGCCAGGTGCGGGGCGAGGGTGCCGGTGCCGCCGGTGATGAGGACGGTGCCGCGCAGCGGCCCGGCCTCGCGGCGGGTGGCGGCCTCGGCGCGCACGATGCGGCGGGCGTAGGCGCCGGAGGGGCGGATCGCCACCTGGTCCTCGACGCGGGCGGCCAGCACGGCGGCCAGCCGCTCGCCGGCGCGCCGGTCGAGCGCGACGGGCAGGTCGACGACGCCGCCGAAGCGCTGCGGGTGCTCCAGGGCGGCCGTCCAGCCGAGGCCGTGGACCTGCGCCTGCACCGGGTTGGTCACCCGGTCGGTGCGCCCGGCGGCGACAGCGCCGCGGGTGAGGCACCACAGCGGGGCGTCCTGCCCGGCGTCGCCGAGGGCCTGGATCAGCGCGAGGGTGAGCGCGACGCCCTCGGGCAGGGCGGGATGGCGTTCGCTCGGCCGCTCGGCGGAGGCGAGCAGGGAGACGATGCCCGAGAGGTCGGCCGGTTGCAGGAGCGCGGCGAGCCGCTGCCGGTCGGAGCAGGTGTCGTCCAGGACGAGGCGTTCGACGCTCGCGCCGTGCGCGGTGAGGGTCTCCGCGACGTCCTCTCCCTCGTCGGCGGAGGCGGTGACGAGCAGCCAGGTGCCGTCCAGGCGGGCGGACGCGGCGGTCAGCGGCTTCCAGGTCGCCCGGTAGCGCCAGGAGTCGACCGTCGAGCGGTCCCGCCGGCGGCGGTGCCAGTCGGTCAGCGCGGGCAGCACCGGCGCGAGCGCGCCGCTGTCGATGCGCAGCCGGGCGGCCAGCGCCTCGACGTCGGCCTCCTCGACGGCGCTCCAGAACTCGCCGTCCTCCGGCTGCCCGCCGGGCCGGGGCGCGACGGCCCACAGGTGCTCGTGCTGGAAGGCGTAGGTGGGCAGCGGCACGCGGCGCCCGCCGGCGGTGCGGGCGGACCAGTCGGCCCGGCCGCCGCGGACGAAGGCCTCGGCGAGGGAGGTGAGGAAGCGGTCGGTGCCGCCCTTGTCGCGGCGCAGGGTGCCGACGGCGGTGGCGCGGTCGCCACGGTCCTCGGCGGTGGCCTCGATCGCCATGGTGAGCACGGTGTGCGGGCTGACCTCGACGAACAGGCTGTGGCCCTGGGCCATGAGCTCGCGCACGGCCGGGTCGAAGCGGACCGGGTTGCGCAGGTTGCGGTACCAGTAGCCGGCGTCCATGGCGGTGCTGTCGAGCCACTCGCCGGTGACGGTGGAGAAGAACGGCACCTCGGCGGCGCGCGGGTGCACGGGGGCGAGGTCGGCCAGGAGGTCGTCCCTGAGGAGTTCGACCTGGGCGGAGTGCGAGCCGTAGTCCACGCTGATCCGCCGGGCGCGCAGGCCCTCGGCCTCGAACTCGGCCATCAGCTCGTCGAGTTCACCGGCCGGGCCGGCGACGACGACGGTCCGCGGCCCGTTCACGGCGGCGACGGCGAGCCCGCCGGAGCGCGAGCGCAGCCGCTCCTCGGCCTCCTCCGCGGACAGCGGCACCGAGACCATCCCGCCGGAGCCCGCCAGGACACGGCCGATCAGCCGGCTGCGCAGGGCGGCCACCCGGGCGCCGTCCTCCAGGGAGAGCGCCCCGGCGACGACGGCGGCGGCGATCTCGCCCTGGGAGTGGCCCACCACGGCATCCGGGTGGATGCCGTGGGCGCGCCAGACCTCGGCGAGCGCCACCATGACGGCGAAGGTCGCGGGCTGGACGACGTCGACGCGGTCGAGGGCGGGCGCGCCCTCGACCTGGCGCAGCACGTCGAGCAGCGACCAGTCGACGTGCCCGGACAGGGCCGCCGCGCACTCGGCGATGCGCGCGGCGAACACCGGCGACTCGTCGAGCAGCTGGGCGCCCATGCCGGCCCACTGGGAGCCCTGGCCGGGGAAGACGAAGACGGTGCGGCCGCCGTCCTCGGCGAGGCCCTGGACGGCGTTCGGCGCGGAGGCGCCGGCGGCGAGCGCGGCGAGGCCCGCACGCAGTTCGGCGGCGTCGGCGCCGAGCACGACGGCGCGGTGTTCGAAGAGCGCGCGGGTGGTCAGCAGGGTGTGGGCGACGTCGTGCGGGCGCAGGTCCGGCTCGGCGTCGAGGTGGTCGGCCAGGCGCGCGGCCTGGGCCTGCAGGGCGGCGGGGGTGCGGGCGGAGAGCAACCACGGCAGGACGCCGTCCGACGCCTCGGCGGTCTCCGTCGGGAGCGCGGCCGGCGCCTCCTCCAGCACGACGTGGGCGTTGGTGCCGCTGATGCCGAAGGAGGAGACCGCACAGCGGCGGATCCGCTCGCCGGCCGGCCACGGTGTGGCCTCGTCGAGCAGGGTGACGGTCCCGGGTGTCCAGTCGATGTGCGAGGACGGCTCGCCGGCGTGCAGGGTGGCCGGGAGCACGCCGTGGCGCAGCGCCTGGACCATCTTGATCACTCCGGCGACGCCCGCCGCCGACTGGGTGTGGCCGATGTTGGACTTGAGCGAGCCGAGCCGCAGCGGGCGCCGTGGGTCGCGGTCGCGCCCGTAGGCGGCCTGGAGGGCCTGGGCCTCGATCGGGTCGCCGAGGGCGGTGCCGGTGCCGTGCGCCTCGACGGCGTCGACGTCGTCGGGGGTGAGGCCCGCGTTGTGCAGGGCCTGGCGGATGACGCGCTGCTGGGACGGCCCGTTCGGCGCGGTGAGCCCGTTGGAGGCGCCGTCCTGGTTGATCGCGGAGCCGCGGATGACGGCGAGCACCTGGTGGCCGTTGCGCTCGGCGTCGGAGAGCCGCTCCAGGACGACGACGCCGACGCCTTCGGCGAGGGTCATGCCGTCGGCGGCCTCGGAGAAGGCCTTGCAGCGGCCGTCGGCGGCGAGGGCGCGCTGGCGGCTGAAGGCGATGAAGGCGTTGGGGTTGGTCATGACGGTGGCGCCGCCGGCGAGCGCGAGGGAGCTCTCGCCGCCGCGCAGCGACTGGCAGGCCAGGTGCAGCGCGACGAGCGACGAGGAGCACGCGGTGTCGACCGTGACGGCCGGGCCCTCCAGGCCGAACAGGTAGGCCAGGCGCCCGGAGAGCACGCTCGGGCTGGTGCCGGTGACGGCGTGCCCGGCGGAGCTGTCGTCCATGCCGAGCCCGTACTCCTGGTACGTGGACCCGATGAAGGTGCCGGTGGCGCTGCCGTGGACGGAGGTCGGGTCGATGCCCGCGGACTCCAGGGCCTCCCAGGTGGTCTCCAGCAGCAGGCGCTGCTGGGGGTCCATGGCGAGGGCCTCGCGCGGGGAGATGCCGAAGAACGCGGCGTCGAACTCGCCGGCCCCGTGCAGGAACCCGCCCTGGGTCGAGTACGTGCGGCCGGGGGTGTCCGGGTCGGGGTCGAAGAGGCCGGTGTCCCAGCCGCGGTTCTCCGGGAACTCGGAGATGGCGTCGGTGCCCTCGGCGACGAGCCGCCACAGCTGCTCGGGGTCTGCCGCGCCGCCGGGGAAGCGGCAGCCCATGCCGACGATCGCGATCGGCTCGTCCGGGTCGGCGGCGGCGACCGGGAGCGCCGTCGCGTCCTGCGGTGCGTCGAGCAGTTCGCCGCGCAGGAACGCGGCGAGCGCGACCGGCGTCGGGTGGTCGAAGGCCATGGTGCTGGGCAGCGGAAGGCCGGTCAGCGCGGCGAGGCGCTTGCGCAGCTCGACGGCGGTCAGCGAGTCGAACCCGGCGTCGCGGAAGGCCCGCTTCTCGGGCACGCCGTCGACCGAGCCGTGGCCGAGGACGGCGGCGGCCTCCCGGCGCACCAGGTCGACGAGCAGGCGGTCGCGCTCGGCCTCGGCCAGGCCGCGCAGGCGGCCGACGAGGTCGGAGGCGGCCCCGGCACCGGCCGCGGCGCCGCGGGCGAGGGCGCGGACCTCGGGCAGCTCGTCGAACAGGACACTCGGCCGGGCGGCGGTGAAGACCGGGGCGTAGCGCTCCCAGTCGACATCCGCGACGGTCACGGCGACGTCCTCGTGGACGATCGCGCGGCGCAACTCGGTGAGCGCGGTCTCCGGGGCGAGGAAGCGCAGGCCTTGGCGGCGCAGGCCGTCGGAGACGGCCTCGTGGGCGGCCATGCCGGCGCCGGCCCACGGGCCCCAGGCGATCGAGGTGGCGGCCAGGCCGCGGGCGCGACGGTTCTCGGCGAGGGCGTCGAGGTAGGCGTTGGCCGCGGCGTAGGCGCTCTGGCCGGCGCTGCCCCAGATGCCGGCGACGGAGGAGAAGAGGACGAAGAAGTCCAGGTCGTGGTCGGCGAGGAGGGCGTCGAGGTGGGCGGCGCCCTGGAGCTTGGCGGCGGTGAGCGCGGCGACGTCGGCGACCGGGGTGTCCGCGAGCGGGGCGGCCTGGCCGACGCCGGCGGCGTGCACGACGCCGGTCAGCGGGTGTTCGGCCGGGACGGCGGCGAGGACGGCGGCGAGCGCGTCGCGGTCGGCGACGTCGCACGCGACGACGGCGGCGGAGGCGCCGAGTTCGGCGAGTTCGGCGACGAGTTCGGCGACGCCGGGGGCGGCCGGCCCGCGGCGGCCGGTGAGCACGAGGTGCCGGGCGCCACTGCGGGCCAGCCAGCGGGCGACCTCGGCGCCGAGCGCGCCGGTGCCGCCGGTGACGAGGACGGTGCCCCCGGCGGTGAACTCCTCGGCGCGGGGCAGCTCGTCGACGGCGTGCCGCACCAGGCGGCGGCCGTAGGCGGCGCTGCCGCGCAAGGCGATCTGGTCCTCTCCCCCGCGCCTACTGCTCGCGAGAACGCCGACGAGGCCCTGCACCGTCGGCGCGTCCAGCACCGGCGGCAGGTCGACCAGCCCGCCGGGCGCCTGCGGGCGCTCCAGGGCGGCGACCCGGCCCAGGCCCCACGCGGCGGCCTGGACGGGGTTGGTGAGCGGATCGGCGGGCCCGGTGGAGACGGCGCCGCGGGTGACGGTCCACAGCGGTGCGGCGGAGCGCAGGTCGCCGAGGGCCTGGGCGAGGACGACGCCGAGCGCGACGCCCTCCGGCAGGCCGGGCCCGGGGACGGGCCGGTCGGCCAGCGGGACGAGCGACAGGATGCCGCTCAGCTGACCGAAGTCCGCGATCCGGTCGGCGAGTTCACCGCGGTCGCGGGAGTCCTCGGCGAGCACCAGGCGCTCCAGGCGGGCGCCGTGGCCGCGCAGGGCGTCGAGGAGCTCGTCGTCGTCCACGGCGTCGGTGGTGACGACCAGCCAGGTGCCGTCCAGCACGGGCGCAGCCGCCGGGCGCACGGGCCGCCAGTGGACCCGGTAGCGAGCCGCGTCGAGCTGGGCCTTCTCGTGCCGGGTGCGGCGCCAGTCGGCGAGGGCGGGCAGGAGGGCGTAGAGGCCGGCGTGCTGTTCGTCGCGAAGGCCGAGCAGGCCGGCGAGTTCGGCGGCGCTGCCGCGCTCGACGGCGCCCCACAACGCGGAGTCGGCGGGGTCGGCGGCCGACGGGTGGGCGGCGTCGGGCTCGGGTTCGGGCCAGTAGCGCTCGTGCTGGAACGCGTAGGTGGGCAGGCCGGTGCGGCGGGCGCCGGTGCCCGCGTACAGCGCGGCCCAGTCGAGGGCGTGGCCGCGCACGTGGAGCGCGGCCAGGGCGAGGGCGGCGGTCCGCTCCTCGGGGCGCCCGGCGCGCAGCAGCGGGACGACCGCCACGGAGGTCTCGCCGACGAGGACCTCCTCGGCGAGCGCGGACAGCACGCCGTCCGGGCCGAGTTCGAGGAAGGTGACGGCGCCGGCCGCGCGGGCGGCGCGGACGCCGTCGGCGAAGCGCACGGCCCGGCGCACGTGCTCGACCCAGTAGTCGGGTGAGCACAGCTCGGCCTCGGTGGCGAGCTCGCCGGTGCTGTCGGAGACCAGCGGGATGGCCGGCGCGCGGAAGTCCAGCTCCGCGACGGTGCGCCGGAACTCCTCCAGCATCGGCTCCATCAGCGGCGAGTGGAAGGCGTGCGAGACGCGCAGCCGCTTGGTCCGGCGGCCCTCGGCCGCGAACTCTTCGGCGATGCTCAGGACTTCGTCCTCCAGGCCGGAGATCACCACGGCCCGCGGCCCGTTGACGGCCGCGACGGACACCCCGGACACCAGGCGCGGCAGCACCTCGTCCTCGGCGGCCTCGACGAAGACCATGGCGCCACCCTCGGGCAGCGCGTCCATGAGCCGGGCCCGGGCGGCGACGAGCGCGCAGGCGTCGGCCAACGACAGCACCCCGGCGCAGTGCGCGGCGGCGATCTCTCCGACGGAGTGACCGAGCAGCACGTCGGCGCGCACGCCGAGCGAGGCGACCAGACGGAACAGGGCGACCTCGACGGCGAAGATCGCGGGCTGCGCCCAGCCGGTACGGTGCAGCGGTTCCTCGTCCTCGCCCCACAGCACGTCGCGCAGCGGGCGCTCCAGCCGGGGGCCGAACTCGCGCAGCACCTCGTCCAGCGCCTCGGCGAACACCGGGTAGCGCTTCGCGAGTTCGCGTCCGGTGCCGAGGCGCTGGGCGCCCTGGCCGGCGAACAGCACGGCGAGCTTGCCGGCGCCGGTCTCGCCCGCGACCAGTCCGGCGGCGGACTCGCCCGCGGCGAGGGCCCTCAGGGCGGCGAGGAGCTCGTCGAGGTCTCCGCCGACGGCGACGGCGCGGTGGTCGAAGCCGGAGCGGGTGGTGGCGAGCGAGAGGCCGAGGTCGGCCGGGTTCGCGGCCGGGCCCGCGGTGGCGAAGGCGCGCAGGCGCGCGGCCTGGTCGCGCAGCGCGGCCGGGCTGCGGCCGGCCAGCGGCCACAGCAGGACGGGCTCGGCGACGGCCGGAGCGGCGTTCCGGACGGCGACGGCGGGGGCCTGTTCGAGGATGACGTGGGCGTTGGTGCCGCTGAAACCGAAGGAGGACACGCCGGCCCGGCGCGGGCGGCCGGTCTCCGGCCAGTGCGCCTCCTCGGTCAGCAGCTCCACCGCGCCCTCCTCCCAGTCCACGTGGGAGGACGGCTCGGCCGCGTGCAGGGTGCGGGGCACGACGCCGTGCCGCATCGCCAGCACCATCTTGATCACGCCCGCGACGCCCGCGGCGGCCTGGGTGTGGCCGAGGTTGGACTTCACCGAGCCGAGCAGCAGCGGGAGTTCGCGGTCCTGGCCGTAGGTCGCCAGCAGGGCCTGGGCCTCGATCGGGTCACCCAGCGAGGTGCCGGTGCCGTGTGCCTCGACGACGTCGACGTCCGCCGTCGCCAGCCCGGCGGTGGCCAGGGCCTGGCGGATCACGCGCTGCTGGGACGGCCCGTTGGGCGCGGTGAGCCCGTTGGAGGCCCCGTCCTGGTTGACGGCCGAGCCGCGCACGACGGCCAGCACCTCGTGCCCGTTGCGGCGCGCGTCGGACAGTCGCTCCAGGGCGATCACGCCGACGCCCTCGGACCAGCCGACGCCGTCGGCCCGGTCGGAGAAGGCCTTGCAGCGCCCGTCCGGGGCCAGGCCGCGCTGGCGGGAGAACTCGATCAGCGAGGTCGGGGTGGACATCACCGTCACGCCGCCGGCCAGTGCGAGCGTGCACTCTCCGGTGCGCAGGGCCTGCATGGCCCAGTGCATGGCGACGAGCGAGGACGAGCACGCGGTGTCGACGGTGACGGCCGGGCCCTCCAGGCCGAGCGCGTACGAGACGCGGCCGGAGGCGATGCTCGGCGAGGTGCCGCTGCCCTGGTGGCCCTCGAAGCGGCCGCCCGCGAGCAGCGCGGAGTAGTCGTTGTACATCACGCCGGCGAACACGCCGGTGCGGCTGCCGCGCAGCGACACCGGGTCGATGCCGGCCCGCTCGACCGCCTCCCAGCAGGCCTCCAGCAGCAGGCGCTGCTGGGCATCGGTGGCCAGCGCCTCGCGCGGGCTCATGCCGAAGAAGCCCGGGTCGAAGTCGGCGGCCTCGTGCAGGAAGCCGCCGAAGCGGGTGTAGCTGGTGCCGAGGTGGTCCGGGTCCGGGTGGTAGAGCGCCTCGACGTCCCAGCCGCGGTCGGTGGGCAGGCCGGAGATCGCGTCGGCGCCCTCGCGCAGCAGGCGCCAGAGGTCCTCGGGCGAGGCGACGCCGCCGGGGTAGCGGCAGCTCATGCCGACGATGACGATCGGGTCGTCGTCGGCCGCCGCCCGCACGGGGGCCGCGGCGGCGGGCGCCCGGTCACCCGTCAGGCCGTCCAGGACGTGCCCGGCGAGGGCGGTGACGGTCGGGTAGTCGAAGACGACGGTCGCGGAGGTGCGCAGGCCGGTGGCGGCGCTCAGGCGGTTGCGCAGCTCGACGGCGGTGAGCGAGTCGAAGCCGAGGTCCTGGAACGGGCGGTGCGGGTCTACCTCGGCGGCGTCGGCGTGCCGCAGCACGGCCGCCACCTGGGCACGGACCAGGTCGACGACGGCCTCGGTGCGGGCCCGCCCGTCCAGCCCGGCGAGCCGCCGGGTGAGGGCGCCGGCCGCCTCGCCGGCGGCCACGGCGGCGCGCCGTGCGGGGGTGCGGATCAGGCCGCGCAGCAGCGGCGGCACCTCGCCCCGGGCGCGCAGCGCCGGGAGGTCGAGGCGGACGGGCAGCAGGACGGCTTCGGGGCGGGCGAGGGCGGCGTCGAACAGCGCAGTGCCGTCGGCCTCGGAGAGCGCCGGGGTGCCGAGCCCGGCGAGCCGGTCGAGGTCCGCGTCGGTGAGCCCTCCGGTCATTCCGCCGACGGGGGCCCAGGGGCCCCAGCCGAGTGCGAGTCCGGGCAGACCGGCGGCGCGGCGGGTGCGCACGAGCGCGTCCGCGAAGGCGTTGCCCGCGGCGTAGTTGGCCTGCCCGGCCGCGCCGACGGTGCCGGAGAAGGAGGAGAAGACGACGAACGCGGCGAGGTCGAGCGCCCGCGTGGCCTCGTGGAGGTGCCACAGGGCGTCGGCCTTGGGCCGCAGGACGGCGGCCAGGCGCTCGGGGGTGAGCTGTTCGACGACGCCGTCGTCGAGGACGCCCGCGGCGTGCACCACGGCGGTCAGCGGGTGACCGAGGGGCACGCCCGCGATCAGGCGTTCGACGGCGGCGCGGTCGCTGACGTCGCACGCCTCGACGGCGACCTCGGCGCCCGCCGCGGTGAGCCGCGCGACCAGGTCGGCGGCGCCTTCGGCCGCGGCTCCTCGGCGGCTCGCGAGCACGAGGCGACGAACGCCGTGCTCGGCCACCAGGTGCCGGGCGAGGACGGCGCCGAGGCCGCCGGTGCCGCCGGTGATCAGGACGGTCCCGTCCGGGCTCCACGCTGCGCCGGTCCCGGCCACCGCGGCCGCGCGGGCCAGCCGGGCCGCCAGCACGGCGCCGCCGCGCACGGCCAGCTGCGGCTCGTCACCGCCCAGGGCCCGCTCGGGCAGCGGACCGCCGGCCGGATCCAGGTCGACCAGGCCGAACCGGCCCGGGTGCTCGGCCTGCGCGGAGCGCACCAGGCCCCACACGGCGGCCGCGGCCGGGTCGGTGACCTCGCCGTCCGCCGCCGTCGCGACGGCGCCGCGGGTCACGAAGACCAGCCGGCCGTCCGAGTCCGCCGCGAGCCACTCCTGGACCCGGGCCAGCGCCAGGGCCGTCAGCGCGTGGGCCGAGCCGACCGGGTCGGCCTGGTCCCCCGCGAGCGGCACGAGCACCACCTCGGCCGGCCCCTCGCCCGCCGACGGGAGGACGCCGAGCCCGAGCGGATCCGCGTTCGGGACGGCCACCGAGGCGGGCGACTGTCCACCGCCGCGCGGCCGGGACCAGCGCAGCTCGAACATCGCGTCCCGCACCGGCCCCGCGCCCGCCCCGGCGAGCGCCGGCAGCGGTCGCAGCAGCAACGAGCCGACCGAGACGACCGGGCCGCCCGCCGCGTCGGCGATCTCGACGGCGACCGAGTCGTCCCCGGTCGCGGACAGCCGCACCCGCACCACCGACGCACCCGCCGCGTGCAGACTGACGTCCTGCCAGGAGAACGGCACCCCGCCGAGCCCGAGGAACGCCGTCGCGTGCAGCGCCGCGTCCAGCAGCGCCGGGTGCATCCCGAACGCGCCCGCCTCGCCACTCGCGCCCTCGTCCAGCGCGACCTCGGCGAACACGTCCTCGCCGCGCCGCCAGGCCGCGCACAGCCCGCGGAACGCCGGGCCGTAGCGGAAGCCGGCGCCGACGAGGCGCTCGTCCAGGCCGTCCAGGTCCAGCGCCTCGGCGCCGGCCGGCGGCCACTGCGTGAACTCCTCTGCGGCGAAGCGCTGTTCATCCGCCGAGTAGCCCGGCGCGAGGATGCCGTCGGCGTGCTGCGTCCACGGGGCGTCCTCATCACCCTCGGGGCGGGCGTAGACCCCGACGGTGCGCCGCCCGCTCGTGTCGGCCCGTCCGGCCCACACCTGCACCTGCACGCCACCCTGTTCGGGCAGCGGCAGGGGCGCGGTGAGCGTCAGCTCCTCGACGCGCTCGCAGCCGACCTCGTCGCCCGCACGCACGGCGAGTTCCAGGAAGGCCGTGCCGGGCAGCAGCACGGTTCCGTCGACGCCGTGGTCGGCCAGCCACGGGTGGGTGCGCAGCGAGAGCCGGCCGGTCAGCAGCAGGCCGTCGGTGTTGGCGAGGGAGACGGCGGCGGCGAGCAGCGGGTGGTTGGCCGAGCCGAGCCCTGCGGCGCGGACGTCGCCGGTGCGCGAGAGCGCGCTCTTCGGCCAGTAGCGCCTGTGCTGGAAGGCGTAGGTCGGCAGGTCGGCACGGCGGGCGCCGGTGCCCTCGAAGTAGGCGTCCCAGTGCACCGGGACCCCGCGCACGTGCAGGCCGGCGAGTGCCTCGGTGAGCGCCTCGGTCTCGTCGCGGCCGGGGCGCAGCGCGGCGAGGGCGCGGCGACCTTCGCCGGCCGGCTCGTCGAGGGCTCCCTGGGCGAGCGCGGCGAGGGCACCGTCCGGGCCGAGTTCGAGGAACAGCCCGGCGCCGTGCCCGCCGAGCCAGCCGACGGCGTCGGCGAAGCGGACGGCCTGGCGGGCCTGGTCGGCCCAGTAGTCGGCGGAGGTGAGCTGCTGGACGGTGGCGAGCGTGCCGGTGAGCGTCGAAACGAGCGGGATCGCGGGCGCCTGCGGGTCCAGCCCGGCGACGACGGCACGGAACTCGTCGAGCATCGGGTCCATGAGCGGCGAGTGGAAGGCGTGCGAGACGCGCAACCGCCTCACCTTGCGGCCGAGTTCGGTGAAGTGCGCGCCGACGGCACCGGCCGCTGCGGTCTCGCCCGCGACGACCACGCTCCGCGGCCCGTTGACGGCTGCCAGCGACACGCCGTCGCCGAGCAGCGGGAGGACCTCCTCCTCGCTCGCCTGCACCGCGACCATGGCGCCGCCGGCCGGCAGGGCCTGCATCAGGCGGGCGCGGGCGGCGACCAGGACGCACGCGTCGGCGAGGGTGAACACCCCGGCGACGTGCGCGGCGGCGATCTCGCCGACGGAGTGGCCGGCCAGGAAGTCCGGGCGCACGCCCCAGGACTCCAGCAGCCGGTACAACGCGACCTCGACGGCGAACAGCGCGGGCTGCGCGTGACCGGTGCGGTTCAGGGCGTCCTCGTCGGCACCCCAGATCACCTCGCGCAGCGGCGCGCCCGGCCGGCCTTCGAGCTGGCCGTCGAGCCGGGTGAGCACCTCGTCCAGCGCGGCGGCGAACACCGGGAAGCGGGCGGCGAGTTCGCGGCCCATGCCGAGGCGCTGCGAGCCCTGGCCGGCGAACAGGAAGGCAAGCTTGCCGCGCCCCTGGGTGGTGCCGAGCACCGCCCGGCCGTCGCCCTCGCCGTCCGCGAGCGCGGTGAGCGCCGCGACGGCCTCGGCGCGGCCGGCCGCGGTGACGACGGCGCGGTGCTCCAGGGCGGCGCGGGTGGTGGCGAGCGCGTGGGCGAGGTCGGCGTCGGAGCCCTCGGCGTCCGCCGCCAGGAAGGCGACCAGCCGCCGGGCCTGGGCGCGCAGCGCCTCGGGGGTACGGCCGGAGACCAGCCAGGGCAGCGCCCCGGCCTCGACGGCCCCGGAGGCGGGCGCCTCCTCCGCAGCCGGGGCCTCCTCGACGATGGCGTGCGCGTTGGTGCCGCTGAGGCCGAAGGACGAGACGCCCGCCCGGCGCGGCTCGGCGCCCCGCGGCCACGGCGTCGCCTCGGTCAGCAGCCGGACGGCGCCGGACTCCCAGTCGACGTGCGTCGACGGCTCGTCCACGTGCAGCGTGCGGGGCAGCAGCTCGTGCCGCAGCGCCAGCACCGTCTTGATCACTCCGGCCATGCCCGCCGCGGCCTGGGTGTGGCTCAGGTTCGACTTCACCGAGCCGAGCAGCAACGGGCGTTGCGGGTCCCGGCCGCGCCCGTAGGTGGCGAGCAGCGCCTGGGCCTCGACCGGGTCACCGAGGACGGTGCCGGTGCCGTGTGCCTCGACCGCGTCCACCTGGTCGGCGGAGAGCCGCGCGTTGCGCAGCGCCTGCTCGATGACGCGCTGCTGGGACGGCCCGTTGGGCGCGGTGAGCCCGTTGGAGGCGCCGTCCTGGTTGACGGCGGTGCCGCGCACGACGGCCAGCACCCGGTGCCCGTTGCGCCGGGCCACCGAAAGCCGCTCCAGGACGAGCACGCCCACGCCCTCGGCCCAACCGGTGCCGTCCGCGGCGTCGGCGAAGGAGCGGCAGCGACCGTCCGAGGCCAAGCCGCCCTGACGGGCGAACTCGACGAAGGTCGTGGGGGTCGACATGACGGTCACGCCCGCGGCGAGCGCCATGCCGCACTCCCCCGCGCGCAGCGACTGGGCAGCCAGGTGGAGCGCGACGAGCGACGACGAACACGCGGTGTCGACGGTGACGGCCGGGCCGACGGCGCCGAGGACGTAGGAGAGGCGGCCGGAGATCACGCTGGTCGCGTTGCCGGTCAGCACGAAGCCCTGGACGTCGTCGTCCGGCCCGGTGCGGTAGTCCTGCGGCATCGCACCGACGAAGACGCCGGTGCGGGTGCCGCGGACGCTGCTCGGGTCGATGCCTGCCCGCTCGACGGCCTCCCAGGACGCCTCCAGCAGGACGCGCTGCTGCGGGTCCATGGACAGCGCCTCACGCGGCGAGATGCCGAAGAAGCCCGGGTCGAAGTCGGCGGCGCCCTGCAGGAACCCGCCCCGGACGTCGACCGGCCCGGCCGCCGGGTCGAGCTCCCAGCCGCGGTCGGCGGGCAGGCCGGTGATGCCGTCCTCGCCGGCGACGAGCATCGCCCAGAGGTCCTCCGGAGACGCGACCCCGCCGGGGAAGCGGCAGCTCATTCCCACGATGGCGATCGGCTCCCGGGCGGCCGCCTCCAGCTCGTCCACCCGCTGCCGGGAGCGCTGGAGGTCCGCGCTGGCCCGCTTGAGGTAGTCCCGGAGCTTCTGTTCCTTGTCCATCATCGACGCAACCCATCTGGAAGACCGGCGAACGGCAGGGATCCGCTTGAGGACGGCCCGCGTGCCCGGCACGCGCGGCGCTCGCATTCCCGCACTCCAGCGCCCAGTCTCGATCGGGGCCGCGCCGAATTTCCCTAGGGTCTGTCGATCACGTCCGAACCGGTCCCGGACTCTAGGGAATTGCCGGGGCGTTCGGCTGGATCGTCAGTTGCGCGAGCCATGGGTGCGGCCCCCCGGGCCGAGCGCCCCGACGTCGACGAGGATCACCGCCATGCCCGAACCCTTCCCGCACGGCGACGCACCGAGAGTGCCGCTGCCCTCCACCGAGGGCACCGCGGACCCGGCCGCGGCCGAGCTCAGCGAGCTCGACGAGCAGCTGATCGCCCAGCTCGTCCACCGCATCCGCCTGGCCCGCGGCCAGCAACTCAGCCGCCGTGCCGCCGGATTGCCGACCACCAGCCTCGCGCAGGAGAACGCGATGCTGCACCGCTACGCCGCCCGGCTGGGCGACCAGGGCGCCGGGATCGCGCTGGCCATCCTGGGGCTCTCCCGGCCGCCGACCGAGCGGGCCGTCGAACAACGGTAGGGCGGCAACGGGGGGGGGGGGGGGGGGGGGGGGGCGCCCACCCCCCCCCCCCCCCCCTCCCCGCTTCGCCCCCCAGCCCCCGCACCCACCCCCCCCCCCCCCCCCGCCCCCCCCCCCCCCCC
>NZ_JBVHYH010000093.1:0-33947 GCF_055569135.1 Kitasatospora sp. NPDC029367 | reverse complement strand
CGGTCTGAAAATCACCCGTCACGCCCCTCTCCGCACCCACCCCCTCCACCGCCCCCTCCCGCAGCGCGTCCCTCTCGCCTGGGTCGGGTGGGGGGGAGGGGGGTGGTGGGGGTGGGTGGGTTGGTGCGGGTGGGGTGGGGTTTGGTGCGGGCGCGCGGGGTGGTGGCCGCGCGCCCGGTGCGGGCTGGCGTTGACGTTGGGGGGAAGGTTTAGCGTCGGTGGTGGTTGTTCGGGAGGAGTGGGGCGGTATGCGGATCGGGGAGTTGGCGGAGCGGGCGGGGACGACGACGCGGGCGTTGCGGTACTACGAGGAGTTGGGGTTGTTGCCGGCCCGGCGGGCGGGGAACGGGTACCGGGCGTACGGGGAGGAGGACCTGCGGTTGCTGCGAGAGATCCGGATGCTGCAGGACTTCGGGTTCGGGTTGGAGGAGACCCGGCCGTTCGTGGAGTGTCTGCGGGCGGGGCACCCGGAGGGGGATTCCTGTCCGGCCTCGTTGGAGGTGTACCGGCGGAAGTTGGCCGAGTTGGACGAGTGCATCGCGCGCTTGCGGGACGTCCGGGTGCGGGTGGCCGGGCAGTTCGAGCGGGCGGTGCGGGCGCGGGACGAGCTCGCGGCTTCCGAGCAGCCGCCTGAGTGTGAACTGGCCAGGGAGCAGAGGGAGTAGACGATGGTGGAGATCGCGGGTGTGCCGGCGGTGACGGACGAGACGTTCGCCGTGGAGGTGCTGGCGGCGGAGGGGCCGGTGCTGGTCGACTTCACGGCGGACTGGTGCCCGCCGTGCCGGATGATGGCGCCGGTGCTGGCGGACGTCGCGCGGGAGGAGGCGCACCGGTTCCGGGTGGTGAGTGTCGACGTGGACCGCAACCCTCGGACCCAGGCGGCGTACGGGGTGCTGTCGATGCCGACGTTGATGCTGTTCCGGGACGGGCAGCCGGTGCGGTCGGTGGTGGGGGCGCGGGCGAAGGCGCGGTTGTTGCGGGAGTTGGAGGATGTGCTCTAGGCGGGGAGGGCGTCGAGGGGGACCTCGGGTTCGGCGGCCTGTTTGGCGCGGTCCTTGGCCTCGCGGCGGATGAGGACCCAGACGCCGACCGGGATCATCGCGGTGAACAGCCACCACTGGATGGCGTAGGCCATGTGCGGGCCGATGTCGGAGTGGTTGGGCTCGGGGATCAGCTGCGGCTGGTCGGCCGGGGCCGGGGTGGTGGCGGTGAGTTCCAGGTAGCCGCTGAGGAGGGTGCTGCCGGTCTCCTTGGACTGCTGTTCGGTGTTGATCAGGTTGAACTGGCGGTCGGGGAGGCCGGCCCGGTCCTTGACCCAGCCGCCGCTGCTGCCGGTGGTCTCGTCGGCGCGCAGCCGGCCGGTGAGGGTGACCTCGCCGGTCGGGGCGGCCGGGACGGGCGGGTACTGGGTGGCGCCGTCGCCGGAGGGGACCCAGCCGCGGTTGACCAGGACGGTGCCCTTGCCGTCGGAGAGCTTGAGCGGGGTGAGGACGAAGTAGCCGAGGGTGCCGTTGGCGTCGGTCCGCTTGCGGACCACGAACTCGTGTGCCGGGTCGTACTGTCCGGTGGCCGTCACGGCGCGCCAGGTGAGGGCGGACGGTACGGCGGTGCCGGGGGCGGTGGACAGGCTGTCGAAGGGCACCGGCGAGGCCGTGAGGGCCTTGCCGATCAGCTCGTTCCGCGCCACCCGCGCCTCGTGGCGGTGCAGCTGCCAGAAGCCCAGCTTGATCGTCGCGGGGATCAGCAGCAGCGCGATCAGGATGGTGATCAGCCACTGGCGGGTCAGCAGAAAACGGTACACATGGGAACGGTACGCCGACCTCACAACGGCCTCACGCACCGGGGTGCGGGGCGACCTCGCGCAGCAGCTGGAGGAAGGCGTCCTCGGTGACGATCGGGGTTCCGACGTCGCGGGCCTTGCGGGCCTTGCCGCTCCAGCTGGTCGGCTCGTTGGTGACCAGGAGGCTGGTGAGCCGGCTGACGGAGGTGGCGATGTGCAGGCCGGCCTCGACGGCGCGGTCCTCCAGGACCTCGCGGTCGGTGGCGGTGTCCCCGGTGAAGGCCACCCGCATGCCCTGGACCAGCGGCTTGCCGTCCTCCCAGCGCCCCGGGTTGGGGTACGGGCAGGGCGGGCGCTTCTTGGCCTGGCGGTACTGGGAGCCGGTCCAGTTGCCGCGGCCGGGGGCGGCGGGCTCGTCCTCGCCGAGGTCGGTGACCGCGACGCAGGTCTGGAAGGGGAGCGGGATGCCGTGGGTGCGGGCCAGGTGGAGGCTGGGGCGGAAGGCCTCGGCGAGCACCCGGGCGTCGTCCAGGGCGTTGTGGGCCTGGCGTTGCTGGACGCCGAAGTGGGCGGCGAGCGAGGAGAGCTTGCCGTTGGGCAGCGGGAGGCGCAGGTCGCGGGAGAGGACCATGGTGCACAGCC
This sequence comes from Kitasatospora sp. NPDC029367, assembly GCF_055569135.1. Lineage (NCBI taxonomy): Bacteria > Bacillati > Actinomycetota > Actinomycetes > Kitasatosporales > Streptomycetaceae > Kitasatospora > Kitasatospora sp. NPDC029367. The sequence goes on along the minus strand of NZ_JBVHYH010000093.1, from coordinate 31,525 downwards.
GCTGCTCGACCGGGGCGCTGCGGCCGGCCCGGGAGAACTCGCGGGAGATCATGTTCCAGTCGAACAGCGCGTTGTGCGCGACCAGGACGCGGTTCGCCAGGCGGGTGGCGAACTCCTCGGCGATCTCGGGGAAGGTCGGCGCGCCGGAGAGCAGTTCGGCGGTGAGGCCGTGGATCCATACCGGGCCCGGGTCCCGCTCGGGGTTGACCAGGGTGTACCAGTGGTCGGTCACCTCGCCGTCGCCGTCCAGCTGGTAGACGCCGGCCGAGATGACGCGGTCGGAGCGGCCGAGACCGGTGGTCTCGACGTCGACGACCGCGAAACCCTCGGCGGGGGCGGCGGAACGCTGGGCGGGGACCGGGGCGGTCCGCGGCGCGCCGTACGTCTCGGGCTGGATCGGTTGCATGGTCCAACAGGATAAGGGGCGAGTCGGCGGTGGCCGGTCGAAATGTTCCGGCCCGGTAGCCGGAATAGAGTGGTCCGCATGGGTGTCGTACACCTGGTCGAGATCGTTTCCGGCCGCCCGGCCGGTTCTGTGTGAGGAAAAACGCATGCGCGCCACGGTGATCCACGGACCGAACGACATCCGGATCGAGGAGGTACCGGACCCGGTGATCCAGCAGCCGACGGACGTCGTGCTGCGGGTGGTCAACGCCTGTATCTGCGGCAGCGACCTGTGGGCCTACCGGGGGGTGGCCCAGCGGGTGCCCGGGCAGCGGATCGGGCACGAGTTCCTGGGTGTGGTCGAGGAGGTCGGCGCCGAGGTCCGGGGCTTCGCGAAGGGTGACTTCGTGGTCGCGCCCTTCGTCTGGTCGGACGGGGTCTGTGAGTTCTGTCTCGAAGGCCTCCAGACGTCCTGCCCGCACGGCGGGTTCTGGGGGTCGGTGGGTTCGGACGGCGGCCAGGGCGAGGCGGTGCGGGTGCCGTTCGCGGACGGGACGCTGGTGAAGCTGCCGAAGGAGGCGGTGGGCGACGAGAAGCTGCTGCCGGGCCTGCTGGCGCTGTCCGACGTGATGGCGACCGGGCACCACGCGGCGGTCTCGGCGAGGGTGCGCCCGGGCGCGACGGTCGCGGTGGTCGGCGACGGCGCGGTGGGCCTGTGCGGTGTGCTGGCGGCGCGCCGACTGGGCGCGGGCCGGATCATCGCGCTGGGCCGGCACACCGCCCGGACCGAGCTGGCCCGGCGCTTCGGGGCGACGGACGTGGTGGCCGAGCGCGGCGACGCGGCGATCGAGGCCGTCAAGGAGCTGACCGGCGGCCTGGGGGCGCACGCGGTGCTGGAGGCGGTCGGCACCGAGGAGTCGATGCGGACGGCGGTCTCGATCACCCGGGACGGCGGCGCGGTCGGCTACGTGGGCGTCCCGCACGGCGGCAGCGCGGGCGTCGACATCGGTCAGATGTTCGGCCGAAACGTTTCGCTCAACGGTGGCGTGGCCCCGGCCCGCGCGTACATCCCCGAGCTGCTGCCGGACGTGCTCTCCGGTGCGATCGAGCCCGGTCTGGTCTTCGACCGGACGGTCGATCTGGACGGCGTTCCGGACGGCTATCGAGCCATGGACGACCGGTCCGCGCTGAAGGTCCGGATCGCCTTCTGACGCTTCGTCAACAGGGGCGGCACCGTTGGACGGTGCCGCCCCTTTCGGTTGTGACGGCCCCGGTCCGGAAGTGACGCGAGTGGTGGTTTTCGGCCAATTGGATGGTGCGAGGGGGTGAACGACTGGCTGATCGCGGTCAACCCCTTCCGGGGCGGGCACGACGCTCCTAGCATTGCGCGGCGCGCACGAGGAATGTGACGTCCCTCACGTTCGAATTGTTCCCCTGTGCGACCGCTACGCCGAAGGAGTGAGGAGACAGAGTGGATTCGCCGCCGATCACCACTACCGCTACGGAAGTCCAACTCATCGATGACAGCGAGGAGTTCCGTACCCTGCGGCGCTCGTTCCGGAGCTTCGCCTTTCCGGTCACCATCGGCTTCGTGCTCTGGTACCTGCTCTACGTACTGCTCTCCTGCTACGCCCCCGGACTGATGGGCACCAAGGTCGTCGGGCACATCAACGTGGCCCTGGTGCTGGGACTGCTGCAGTTCGTCACCACCTTCGCCATCGCCGCCTGGTACTCCCGCTACGCCGACCGGCGGATCGACCCGCCCGCCGCCGCGATCCGCGAGGCCCACGGCGCCGTCGTCCACGCCCCCCGGGAGTCCGCCGAATGACGCCGCTCGCCAGCTCCGCCACGGAGCACCGCGGTCTGATCATGTCCTTGTTCGCGCTCTTCGTGGTGGCCACCCTGGTCATCACCGTCTGGGCCGGTCGGCAGAACCGCAGCGCCGCCGACTTCTACGCCGGCGGCCGCGGCTTCACCGGCTTCCAGAACGGTCTGGCCATCTCCGGCGACTACATGTCCGCCGCGTCCTTCCTCGGCATCGCCGGAATCATCGCGCTCACCGGCTACGACGGCTTCCTGTACTCGATCGGCTTCCTGGTCGCCTGGCTGGTCGCGCTGCTGCTGATCGCCGAACCGCTGCGCAACTCCGGCCGGTTCACCATGGCGGACGTGCTCGCGTTCCGGATGCGCCAGCGCCCGGTGCGCACCGCGGCCGGCATCTCCACCATCGTGGTCTCGATCTTCTACCTGCTCGCCCAGATGGTCGGCGCCGGGGCCCTGGTGGCACTGCTGCTGGGGGTCACCGGGGAGGGCGCCAAGCGCTGGACCATCCTCGCGGTCGGCGCGCTGATGATCATCTACGTGGTGATAGGGGGTATGAAGGGCACCACCTGGGTGCAGATCGTCAAGGCCGTGCTGCTGATCGCCGGCGCCGCGCTGATGACCGTCCTGGTGCTCGCCAAGTACCACTTCAACCCCTCCGAACTGCTCGGCGCGGCCGCCTCCGCGAGCGGCAAGGGCTCGGCCTTCCTGGAACCGGGACTGAAATACGGGGCAACGAACACCTCCAAGCTCGACTTCATCAGCCTGGGGATCGCCCTGGTACTCGGCACCGCCGGCCTGCCGCACATCCTGGTCCGCTTCTACACCGTCCCCACCGCCAAGACGGCCCGGAAGTCCGTGCTCTGGGCGATCGGCATCATCGGCGTCTTCTACCTGATGACCCTGGCGCTGGGCTTCGGCGCGGCCGCGCTGGTCGGCCGCAGCGGCATGGTGGCCGTCGAGGGCAAGACGCCCTCCGGCAACACCGCGGCGCCGCTGCTCGCCGAGCAGCTCGGCGGCGGGGCCGGCACTACCGGCGGGGCGATCATGCTCGCGGTGATCTCCGCGGTCGCCTTCGCCACCATCCTCGCCGTGGTCGCCGGGCTCACCCTGGCATCCTCGGCCTCCTTCGCCCACGATCTGTACGCCAACGTGATCCGGCGCGGGAAGGCGACCGAGAAGGAGGAGGTGCGGTCCGCCAAGTGGGCCGCCGTCGGGATCGGCGCCGTCGCCATCGTGCTCAGCCTCTACGCGGGCAAGCTCAGCACCGCCGCGCTGGTCGCGCTGGCCTTCGCGGTGGCCGCCTCGGCCAATCTGCCGACCCTGCTCTACTCGCTGTTCTGGAAGCGCTTCACCACCACCGGCGCGGTCAGCTCGGTCTACGCGGGCCTGATCTCCTCGGTGGTGCTGGTGGTGTTCTCCCCGGTGCTCTCCGGCGCCAAGAACTCGCTCTTCCCGAACGCCGACTTCCACTGGTTCCCGCTGGAGAACCCCGGCCTGGTCTCCATCCCGATCGGCTTCCTGGCCGGCTGGCTCGGCACCCTGCTGTCCAAGGAACGTCCGGACCCGGCGAAGTACGCTGAACTGGAGGTCCGCTCGCTCACCGGGCTGGGCGCCCACTGATCGATCCGGCATGACTATGCTGGCCCGGCCTGCCTCGACGGTGGCCGGGCCGGCGGTTTTTCGGGAAGGGACGCACGTGCTGCTCGACACCTTCGGACGACGCGCCGTCGACCTGCGGGTCTCCCTCACCGACCGGTGCAACCTCCGCTGCACCTACTGCATGCCGGAGGAGGGGCTGCAGTGGCTGGCCAAGCCCGAGCTGCTCACCGACGAGGAGATCGTCCGGCTGGTCACCCTCGCCGTGCGCGACCTGGGCGTGCGCGAGGTCCGCTTCACCGGCGGCGAGCCGCTGCTGCGCCCCGGGCTGGTCGCGATCGTCGCCGCCTGCTCCGAGCTGGAACCGCGCCCCGAGCTGTCGGTGACCACCAACGGCATCGGACTGGCCCGCACCGCGACGGCGCTGCGCGAGGCCGGACTGGACCGGGTCAACGTCTCGCTGGACACCCTGGACCCCGAGGTGTTCCACACCCTCACCCGCCGCCGGCGCCACCAGGACGTGCTGGACGGACTGGCCGCCGCCGAGGCGGCCGGGCTGGCGCCGGTGAAGCTGAACGCGGTGCTGATGCGCGGGGTCAACGATCACGAGGCGGCCGACCTGCTCTCCTGGTGCCTGGAGCGGGGCTACGAGCTGCGCTTCATCGAGCAGATGCCGCTGGACGCCCAGCACGGCTGGGACCGCTCGTCGATGGTCACCGCGGAGGAGATCCTGGAGCTGCTGCGGGCCCGGTTCACGCTCACCCCGGAGCCGTCCGGGCGCCGGGGCGCGGCGCCCGCCGAGCGCTGGGTGGTGGACGGCGGCGCCGGCCGGGTCGGCGTGATCGCCTCCGTCACCCGGCCGTTCTGCCGGGCCTGCGACCGGACCAGGCTGACCGCCGACGGGCAGGTGCGCAACTGCCTGTTCGCCACCGGGGAGACCGACCTGCGCAGCGCGCTGCGCTCGGGGGCGGACGACGCGGAGCTGGCCGCGCTGTGGCGGGCGGCGATGTGGGGCAAGAAGGCCGGGGCCGGGATCGACGACCCGGAGTTCCACCAGCCCGAGCGGCCGATGTCGGCGATCGGCGGCTAGGCGCCTTCCGGGGTCCAGTCGGCGAAGGCGACGACCTCCTTGAGGAAGCCGCGCACGCCCAGGAACTGGGACAGGTGCTCGCGGTGCTCCTCGCAGGCGAGCCAGGTCTTGCGGCGGTCCGGGGTGTGCAGCTTGGGGTTGTTCCACACCAGCACCCAGTGGGCGTCCGCCCGGCAGCCCTTGGCGGAGCAGATCGGGGTCTGCGGGGTGTCCATCGGGGGCCGTCCTCCGGGGTTCGGCGGGTGCGTGGTCACCGCCAGTCTGTCACGCCGTCCGGGCCCGACCGGATCCGGGCATGGCGACGCCGGGCAGCCACGGGGGGAGCCGCCCGGCGTCGGTCCGTCGCTCCGACGGGGGATGCGGAGCGCGTACGCAGTATGTCACGCCGAAGGCCTCGGATGGGGAGGTCTTGCATGATTAATCTGAGCTTCTTCTGAGCTTTCGCCGACCTGATTGCGGCTCAATCCCCGCAAACCGGGCGGTCAGTCCGTGCCCGGTGACGTTCCGGCGCCGGAGGGCTTTGCCTGTCCTGTACCAGCGGGCGCACCGGCCCCACCCGTACCACCGGGGCCGAGCATCAGCGGGGTGTCGGCCGGGAAGTCGAAGGAGCTCGGCAGGCTCGGCGCCCGCTCCCGGCCGGCGTTGGCGATCAGCACCGCGAAGTACGGCAGCAGCACCCCGCCCGCCAGCGCCCCGAAGGCCAGCCAGCGCTCGACGTTCCACAGCACCACCGCGAGCAGTACGCAGACGGTGCGCAGCAGCATCGAGATGACGTAGCGGCGCTGGCGCCCCCGGACGTCCTCGGAGAGGCTGCTGCGCGCCCCCGTGATCCGGTGGATCTGTCCGCCGCCGGCGCTCTTGCCCATGTGTCCAACCGCCCTCGTCCAGGCATCCGCGCGCCGTTCCGCGCGGCCTCCTCACGGTACGCCCGGGTGCCCGGGACGACGAGACCGGGTGGGCGGGGCCCACCCGGTCGGGCGTGATAGAGGAGCCGTACGGCGTCAGGAGTGTCTACGAGCGCCGGGAGAGGTACTGCGGGGGGACGGCGTCGGTGAGCCAGACGCCGTTCTCGCTGAGCCGGAACTCGTGGCCGGCCGCCGCCATCGCGGCCGCGTTGACGGTCAGCACGACCGGGCGGCCGTGCCGGGCGCCGACCCGGGTGGCCGTCTCGGTCTCCGCCGAGAGGTGGACGTCCTGCCGGGTCATCGGGCGCAGCCCCTCGCGGAAGATCGACGCCAGATGGCGGTCGGCGGTGCCGTGGTAGAGCACCGGCGGCGGCACGGTGGCGGTCAGACCGAGGTCGACCGCCACCGAGTGGCCCTGGTTGGCGCGGATCGAGAGGCCGTCCGGGGAGTAGCCGAAGCGGCGCTTGTTGTTGCTGGCCACGATGTGGTCGAGCTCGGGCCTGGTGAGCGGCCTGCCCTTCGCCGCGAGGGCGCCGAGCAGGACGTCGATCCGGACCCAGCCGGAGTCGTCCAGCGTGATCCCGACCAGCTCCGGCTCGTGCCGCAGGATGCGCGACAGCATCTTGCTCGATCTGACCAGCCGCTTCTCGTCCATCATGTTCTTTCCATCCCCCGTCGGTCAGCGGCTATGAGGCCGGGCTGACCGAACTCATGTTGAAGTCCGCGACACGCACGGGTGGCATCGCGGTGCGGGTGAAGTAGTCGCTCCACTCGCGGGGCAGGCAGGGCTCGGTGCGGCCCGCCTCGGTGATCCGGCCGAGCAGGTCGACCGGGGACTCGTTGAACCGGAAGTTGTTGACCGCGCCGACCACCTCGCCGTTCTCCACCAGGTAGACGCCGTCCCGGGTGAGGCCGGTGAGCAGCAGCGTCGCCGGGTCCACCTCGCGGATGTACCAGAGGCAGGTGAGCAGCAGGCCGCGCTCGGTGCGGGCGATCATCTCGTCCAGGGTCGGCGCGGACTCCTGGTCGGCCGTCTCCAGCACCAGGTTGTCGATGCCCGGGCGCAGCGGCAGGCCGGTGAGGCCGGCCGTGTGGCGGCTGGTGACCAGCTCGGTCAGCACGCCCTCGCGGATCCACTCGGTGGCCTCGATCGGCGCGCCGTTGTCGAAGACCGAGACGTCGCCGCCGGTGCGGTGCGCCAGCACGAACGGGGCGGCCTCCAGGCCGGGCTCGTTCGGGTCGGCGCGCAGGGTCAGCGGCAGCGCGGCGAGCTTGTCGCCGATCCGGGTGCCGCCGCCGGGCCGGGAGAAGACCGACCGGCCCTCGACGGCGTCCCGGCCGCCGGCCGCCCAGTGCAGGCAGAGCAGCAGGTCGGCGACGGCCGCGGGCGGCAGCAGCGTCTCGTACCGCCCGGCGGGCAGGTCGATCCGGCGGGCGCCCCAGCCGAGCCGCTTGGTGAGTTCGGCGTGCAGGGCGGGGACGTCGACGTCGGTGAAGTCCCGGGTGGCGGCGCCGACCCAGGCCGAGCCGGAGAGGTCGGCGGTCTTGCCGTTGATCTCGACCATGCCGGTGGGCTGGTCGTGGCGCAGTCGCAGGCCGGTGGAGCTGCCCAGGTAGCTGGTGGTGAGTTCGTGCCGGGCGAAGCCGTACAGCAGCTCGCCCTGGGCGGCGGCGCGGGCGAAGGCCTCGCCGAGGGCCGGGCCGAAGGCCTCGAACACCTCGATGGAGGTCTCCGCGGGCGGCTCGGTGAAGTCGGGGGAGGACGGCCGGCCGTCGACCAGCGGCTGGGCGTCCTCCGCCGGTCCGGCCGCGCGGGCCGCCGCCTCGGCGGCGCGGACCAGGCCCTCGACGTCCTCGGCGGTGACGGCCTCGCGGGCGACCACGCCGGAGGCGGTGCCCTCGGCGCCGGCCACGGTGGCGATCACGGTGAGGCGGCGGCCGCGGGTGACGCCGTTGGTGGTCAGCGCGTTGCCCGCCCAGCGCAGGTTGGCGGTGGACTCCTCGTCGGCGATCACCACGCAGCCGTCGGCGCGGGACAGGCCGAGGGCCAGCTCGACGAGTTCGTGGGGCTGCATCGCGGTCATCAGTGACCCGCCTCCTGCTGGGTGTTGAGCACGTTGACGTTGCGGAACAGCGCCGACGGGCAGCCGTGGCTGACCGCCGCGATCTGGCCGGGCTGCGCCTTGCCGCAGTTGAAGGCGCCGCCGAGCACGTAGGTCTGCGGGCCGCCGACGGCCGCCATCGAGCCCCAGAAGTCGGTGGTGGTGGCCTGGTAGGCGAAGTCCTTGACCTGGCCGGCGAGTTCGCCGTTCTTGATGGCGTAGGCGCGCTGGCCGGTGAACTGGAAGTTGTAGCGCTGCATGTCGATGGACCAGGAGCGGTCGCCGACGATGTACAGGCCGTTCTCCACCCCGGCGAACAGGCCCGCGGTGTCCGGGCCGTCGGCGGCCGGCTGGAGCGAGACGTTGGCCATCCGCTGGACCGGGACGTGCGCGGGGGAGTCCGCGAAGGCGCAGCCGTTGGAGCGCTCGAAGCCCTTCAACTTGGCCATGCCGCGGTCGAGTTGGTAGCCGACCAGGACGCCGTCCTTGATCAGGTCCCAGGACTGGGTGGCGACGCCCTCGTCGTCGTAGCCGATGGTGGACAGGCCGTGCTCGGCGGTGCGGTCGCCGGTGACGTTCATCAGCTCGGAGCCGTAGCGCAGGCTGCCGAGCTGGTCGAAGGTGGCGAAGGAGGTGCCGGCGTAGGCGGCCTCGTAGCCGAGCGCGCGGTCCAGCTCGGTGGCGTGGCCGATCGACTCGTGGATGGTCAGCCAGAGGTTGGACGGGTCGATGACCAGGTCGTAGCGGCCCGGGCGGACGCTCGGGGCCTTCATCTTCTCGGCCAGCAGGACGGGCAGTTCGGCGAGCTCGGCGTCCCAGTCCCACTCCGTGCCGGTCAGGTACTCGTAGCCGCGGCCGACCGGCGGGGCCAGGGTCTGCATCGAGTCGAAGGCGCCGGTGCGCTCGTCGACCGAGGTGGCCTCCAGGTCGGAGTAGAGCCGGATCCGCTGCTGGGTCGTCACGGTGCCCGCGGTGTCGGCGTAGAACTTGTTCTCCTGCACCGTCAGCAGCGCCGCCTGGACGTGCGACACGCCGGGGGCGGCGAGCAGCCGGGCGCTGCGCTCGGCGAGCAGCGCGGTCTTGTCGGCGTCCGGTACCTCGAAGGGGTTGACCTCGTACGAGGAGACCCAGGTGACGTCCCGGTGGACGGGCTCGTCGGCCAGCTCGACCCGCTCGGCGGAGCCGGCCGCCCGACTGATCCCGCCGGAGAGCCGGGCCACCGCGACGGCCCGGGCGGCGACCTCCGCCGCGGCCCCCGGGGTGAGGTCGACCCCGGCGGCGAAGCCCCAGGCACCGTCCAGCAGCACCCGGACGGCGAAGCCCAGCTGCACGCTGTCGGAGGTGCCGGCCGGACGGGCGTCGCGCAGCCGCCACGAGGCGCTGCGGACCCGCTCCAGGCGGAAGTCGGCATGGCTGGCGCCGAGTTCGCGGGCCCGGGCGAGGGCGGCGTCGGCCAGGGCGTGCAGCGGCAGGGCGAGGAACAGCGGGTCGACGGCGCGTCCGTGCGCGGCGCCGGCGCTGTCGGCCGGAGGGATCGGAGGCAATCGGGCTCCCAGGTCGCGGAGGGTGGCGGTGCGGCGCCACAGGGGCGTCCGCACCGCATCATTTCCCCTCCACCGGGTTCCCGGCCAGCGCATTTCACCCGGGGCGTCGCGGTTTCGGCCAGGGCGGTCCGGCTCCGTGCGCGGCCGTCAGGAGACGGCCTCCCACCAGCCGTCCAGCTCCGGCGGGTTGTCCACGTCGATCCGCTCGCCGGGGCGCGGGACGGCCAGCGGGACGGCCTGGACCTTGGCCTCCTTGAGCAGCCGTTCGATCGGCTCGGCCCAGGGGTGCAGGCCCAGGTTGAAGGTGCACCAGTGGACCGGCACCAGCAGTCCGGCGGTGAGGTCCCGGTGGGCGAGGACGGCGTCCTCGGGGGTCATGTGGATGTCCGGCCAGGCCGCGTCGTAGGCGCCGATCTGCACCAGGGCGGCGTCGAACGGGCCGTGCTGCGCGCCGATCCGGGCATAGCCCTCGAAGTAGCCGGAGTCGCCGGTGTAGAAGACCTTGCGGGTGGGCCCGGCGATCACCCAGGAGCCCCACAGGGTGGTGTTGCGGGTCAGGCCGCGGCCGGAGAAGTGGTGCGCGGAGGTGAGGGTGAGGACCAGCTCGCCCAGGGTGCAGGTCTCGTCCCAGTCCAGCTCGATGATCCGGTGCTCCGGGACGCCCCAGCGGCGCAGGTGGCCGCCGATGCCGAGCGGCACCGCGAAGGGCGCGGACTGGCTGCGCACCAGGCGCTTGACGGTCGCCATGTCGAGGTGGTCGTAGTGGTCGTGGGAGATCAGCACGGCGTCGACCGGCGGCAGCTCCTCCAGCTCCACCGGGACGGGGTGCAGCCGCTTGGGGCCGACGTGGGCGGAGGGGGAGCAGCGGTCGCTCCAGATCGGGTCGAGCAGCACGCGCGAGCCCTCGATCTCGACCAGCGCGGAGGCGTGCCCGTACCAGGTGATCTCCACGCCCTCGGCGGCCGGGCCGGGGGTGGTGGCGGGGCGGACGGTGGGCACCGGGTGGGCCGGGACCCGGCCCTCGCGCTGGAACAGCATCCGGCGGACGGTGTCGCGGTCGACGCTGGGGGCGTCCCCGGCCCGGGCGAGGGTCGAGGGCGCGTTGTGGAAGACGCCGTCGCGGTACTGGGGGGAGTCCCGCACCCGCTCCTCGTGCTCGCCGTCGGGGCGGCGCCCGAACGCCGCGGGCAGGTCGCGCAGCGCCCAGGCGGTCGTGCCCAGGCCCGCAGCCAGGGCGGTGAGGGCGAGCAGTCGTCCGCGTCCGGTGGTGCTCCCGGGCCGTGCCTTGGTCATGCGCCCTGCCTTCGTTTCCTCGCCGGGACTCTTCGGGGGAAGGGTACGTCCGGCCCCGGGGGCGGCCCGCACCACGGGGGCAACGGGCACGCCCGCCCGTGTTGTTCCCGCACAGTGCGCCCTTTCGCGGCGCTGCCCCGGCCTGCGGCGGACGGCCGGGACGGCCGGGCGCCACGGGTGCGGATTGTCGGATTGCGACAGTTCCTTTGCTGCGGCGCTGTGGGAGACCGATTCGCCCCCGCCGCCGACCGCCCGATAGCGTCACACTGCGTACGCGTCCGGACGGACGCGCCCAGACACGGAGAGAGGTGGATCGTTGAGCCGCTCGGTTCTCGTCACCGGAGGAAACCGGGGCATCGGCCTCGCGATCGCCCAGGCCTTCGCCGAGGCGGGCGACAAGGTCGCCATCACCAGCCGTTCGGGCGAGGTGCCCGAGGCCCTCGCGAAGTTCGACGTCCTCGCGGTGCGCTGTGACATCACGGACGCCGCGCAGGTCGACGCCGCCTTCACCGAGATCGAGCAGAAGCACGGCGCGGTCGAGGTGCTGGTCGCCAACGCGGGCATCACCAACGACACCCTGCTGCTGCGGATGTCCGAGGAGGACTTCACGTCCGTCCTGGACACCAACCTGACCGGCACCTTCCGGGTGGTCAAGCGCGCGTCGAAGCTGATGATGCGCGCCCGCAAGGGCCGCGTGGTGCTGATCTCCTCCGTGGTGGGCCTCTCCGGCTCGCCGGGCCAGGCCAACTACGCCGCCTCCAAGGCCGGCCTGGTCGGCTTCGCCCGCTCGCTGGCGCGCGAGCTCGGCCCGCGCAACATCACCGTCAACGTGGTCGCCCCCGGCTTCGTCGACACCGACATGACCGCCGTGCTCAGCGACGAGCGCCGCGCGGAGATCGTCTCGGGCGTGCCGCTGGGCCGCTACGCGGCGCCCGCCGAGGTCGCGTCCACCGTGCGGTTCCTCGGTTCGGACGAGGCCGCGTACATCACCGGAGCCGTCATTCCCGTCGACGGCGGATTGGGCATGGGTCACTGATCATGAGTGGAATCCTCGAGGGCAAGCGGATCCTGATCACCGGTGTGCTGATGGAGTCCTCCATCGCCTTCCACACCGCGCGGCTGGCCCAGGAGCAGGGCGCCGAGATCATCCTCACCGCCTTCCCCCGCCCGAGCCTGACCGAGCGCATCGCCAAGAAGCTGCCGAAGCCGGTCAAGGTGCTGTCGCTGGACGTCTCCAGCCCGGAGGACCTGGCCGGCATCGCCGAGCAGGTCCGCGAGACCCTGCCGACCCTGGACGGCATCGTCCACTCGATCGGTTTCGCCCCGCAGGACGCCCTGGGCGGCAACTTCCTGGACACCCCGTGGGAGTCCGTGGCCACCGCGATGCACGTCTCGGCGTACTCGCTCAAGTCGCTCACCATGGCGCTGCTGCCGCTGATGCAGGACGGCGGCTCGGTGGTCGGCCTGACCTTCGACGCCCAGTACGCGTGGCCGCAGTACGACTGGATGGGCCCGGCCAAGGCCGCCCTGGAGTCGACCAACCGCTACCTGGCCCGCTACCTGGGAGAGCGGGACATCCGCTGCAACCTGATCTCGGCGGGCCCGATCGGCTCGATGGCCGCCAAGTCCATCCCGGGCTTCGGCGACCTGGCCGACACCTGGAACCACCGCTCCCCGCTCAAGTGGGACCTGAGCGACCCGGAGCCGGCCGGCCGCGGCGTCGTCGCCCTGCTCTCGGACTGGTTCCCGAAGACCACCGGCGAGATCATCCACGTCGACGGCGGTCTGCACGCGATCGGCGCCTGACCGACCGGTTTCCGCCACTGCCCGGCACCCCCGTTCGCGGGGGTGCCGGGCAGTCGTGTTTCCGGTCCCGCCCCGGAGGCGGGTCGCGCCTACGCGTCGGCCGTCGCGCAGGCGCCGATGGCGCGGCCGGCCTCGACCGAGGCGCGCTGGGGGTCGCCGTCCCGGATGGCGTCCCGGATGGTGTGGTGGCCGATGTAGCGCTCGGCGATCAGCTCGGGGCCGACGTCGTTGCGCAGGTGCTCGCGGGTGACCTCACCGAGGTCGGAGTAGACGGCCAGCAGCACGTCGTTGTGGGCGGCGGCCACCACGGCGTGGTGGAAGGCGGCGTCGGCCTGGACAAAGTCCTCGGCGTCGCCGGAGTGCCAGGCGGCCTCGCGCCGTTCCAGCGCGGAGTCCAGCAGGTCGAGGTCGCGGTCGGTGCGGCGGGCGGCGGCCAGGCCGGCCGCGGAGGTCTCCAGCGCCGCCCGCAGCTCGGCGACCTGCGCCTGGTCGGCGTCGGCGAAGCGGCGGTGCATCACCCCGGCCAGCTCGCTGGTGGCCAGGACGTACGTGCCGGAGCCCTGGCGGATGTCGAGCAGCCCGTTGTGGGCGAGCGCCCGGACGGCCTCCCGGACGGTGTTGCGGGCCACCCCCAGCTGTTCGACCAGGGCGGCCTCGGTGGGGATGCGCGAGCCGACGGGCCACTCCCCGGAGGTGATCTGGGCGCGCAGCTGCGCGATCACCTGGTCGGACAACGGGGTGCGCCTCGGCGAGGACAGCGCCACGGGGACTCCTAGCGACTACGGGGTTGGGTGGGCCGTGGGGGGAAAGCGGCTGATGGACGAACGGATCGGGACATCATGCCAATTCCGAGGTGCATCAATTCATCCCATCATTCTATGATGGCGCCCATGCCTCCCGCAGCAGACACCACCACCTCCTCCCCACGGAGCGGGGAGCGGCCGCAGACCGAGCGGCCGTCCGCCCCCGGCACGTACCTCGGCGTGCTGTTCGCCGTCGCGATCGCCGCCGCCGCCTTCAACCTGCGCCCCGTGGTCACCAGCCTCGGACCGCTGCTCGACCAGGTCCGCGACGACCTCGGGATGAACCCGACGCTCGCCGGGCTGCTGACCGCCGTCCCCTCGCTCTGCTTCGCGCTGTTCGGCCTCGCCGCCCCGACCGCGGCCCGCCGGATCGGCCCGATCGCCGTGATCACGGCCGGCATGGCCGCCATCACGGCCGGTGTGCTGGCCCGCTCCTTCGCCGGCGGTACGGCGGTGTTCCTGCTGTTCACCGCGCTCGCCCTGGCCGGGGTGGCGGTCTCCAACGTGCTGCTGCCGGTGGTCATCAAGCGGTACTTCCCGGAGAAGGTCGGTCCGATGATCGGCCTGTACTCCATGGCGCTGTCCGCCGGCACCGCGCTGGCCGCCCTGGTCAGCGTGCCGCTGACCAGCTCGCTCGGCGGGGACTGGCGGTACGGCCTGGGCAGCTGGGCCGCCCTGGGGGCGCTCGCCCTGCTGCTCTGGCTGCCGCTGCTGATCGCCAAGCGCGAGCGCGGCGAGCGGGCCGGCGGCGCCCCCGCCGCCGCCAGGCTGCCGATCACCCGCAGCCGTACGGCCTGGGCGATGGCCTGCTTCTTCGGCCTCCAGGCCACCGGCGCCTACGTGGTGATGGGCTGGCTGCCGAAGATCTTCCAGGACTCCGGCATCGACAAGGGCACCTCCGGGGTGCTGCTCGCGGTCACCATGGTGATCGGCGTGCCGGTCTCCTTCGTGCTGCCCAACCTGGCGGCCCGGCGCGGTGACCAGCGGATCTTCGTGGTGCTGCTGGCCTGCTGCGGCATCGCCGGGTACTCCGGGCTGGCGCTCGCCCCGGCCGGGGCGCCGTGGGTGTGGGCCGTGCTGGTGGGCCTGTCCAACTGCGCCTTCCCGCTGGTGCTGACCATGATCGGGCTGCGCGCCCGGACGGCCGGCGGGGTGGCCCAGCTGTCCGTGTTCGCCCAGGGGCTCGGCTACCTGATCTCCGTCCCCGGCCCGATCCTGATCGGCCGGATCTACGACGTCACCGGTGAGTGGTACTGGCCGCTGGGCTTCCTGGCCCTGCTGCTGGTGCCGCAGATGCTGTTCGGCCTGCGCGCCGCCCAGGCCCGGCACATCGAGGACGAGGCCGTCCTGCCCGCCGAGCGGGTCAAGGCCTGACCGAGCGGTTCATGGCCTGACGGGAAGGTCAAGGCCCGACCAAGGCGGTGGGGCCGGTCGGGGACGGGCGTGTTCGGGGTGGGAGAATCCCGACATGCCCGTTCTCGACCCGAACCCCACCGACGGCCGCAAGCAGCTCGGCCGCATCGCCCTCCTCTTCGGCGGCATCGTGGTGCTGGTGGCGATCATCGCCAGCGTCGCCACCGCGATGGGCTGACCCGGCCGCACCGCCCGCCCGCACCGGCGGGTGCACGGGCGCCGTACTCCCGGTGACACCCCGGCGGGCGGGGCATGACGGCACCCGCCACCCGGGGGAGTGGCGGCAACCGGGAGCATCGCGCCCCCGGGCCGCTTTTCTGCCAAGCTTGCTGGGTATGAGCGCCGACACGCCCCGCAGGATCATCGTTCTCCGCCACGCCAAGGCCGACTGGCCGAACGGCGTGGACGACCACGAGCGGCCGCTGGCCGACCGGGGCCGTCACCAGGCCCCGGAAGCCGGCCGCTGGCTGGTCGACTCCGGCATCAACCCCGACTACGTGCTCTGCTCCACCGCCCTGCGCACCCGCGAGACCTGGAAGCTGGCGGCGCACGAGCTGCCCAAGCGGGCCCGCCGGACGGTGTACGAGGACCGGATCTACGAGGCCAGCCCGGGCGAGATCATCGCCGTCCTCCAGGAGACCCCGGAGGAGTACGCGGACGTGGTCCTGGTCGGCCACAACCCCGGGGTGCTGGGCCTGACCCAGGTGCTCGCCGGGGACGCCGGGGACCGGGACGCGCTGGAGCGGCTGCGCCTGGGCGGCTTCCCGACGGCGGCGATCGCGGTGCTCAGCTTCAGCGGCTCGTGGAAGGGCGTCGAGCCGGGCGTGGCCGAGCTGGTCTCGTACTACACGCCGCAGGACTGACCTCCGGGGCGCTCGCCCCGGAACGTACGTGAGGGGCGCGCGGATCGATCCGCGCGCCCCTCAGTGGTCAGCGCCCCTCGGTTGTCAGCACGCCTCAGTCGACCGAGAGGCCGCCGTCGGCCGCCTCGACCTCCTCGCGGGTGATCCCGAGCAGGTACAGCACGGTGTCCAGGAAGGGCACGTTCACCGCGGTGTCGGCGGCCTCGCGCACCACGGGCTTGGCGTTGAAGGCCACCCCGAGCCCGGCCGCGTTCAGCATGTCCAGGTCGTTGGCGCCGTCGCCGATCGCCACCGTCTGCGACAGCGGCACCTTCGCCTGCTCGGCGAACCGGGCCAGCCAGCGGGCCTTGCCCGCGCGGTCCACGATCTCGCCGACCACCCGGCCGGTGAACCTCCCGTCCACCACCTCCAGGGTGTTGGCCGCCGCGAAGTCCAGCCCCAGCTGCTCCACCAGGTGGTCGGTGACCTGGGTGAACCCGCCGGACACCACCGCGACCTGGAAGCCCAGCCGCTGGAGCGTACGGATCAGGGTGCGCGCCCCCGGCGTGAACCGGACCTCCGCGCGCACCTTCTCGGTCACCGAGGCGTCCAGCCCGGCCAGCAGGGCCACCCGGGCCCGCAGCGACTCGGCGAAGTCCAGCTCGCCGCGCATCGCCGCCGCCGTCACCTCGGCGACCTCCGCCTCGCAGCCCGCGTGGGCGGCGAACAGCTCGATCACCTCGTCCTGGATGAGCGTGGAGTCCACGTCCATCACCACCAGGCGCTTGGCCCGGCGCTCCAGCCCGGCGGCCATCACCGCGACGTCCACCCGCTGGGCGGCCGCCTCCTGGGCCAGTTCGGCCCGCAGCTCCTCGGTGGCCACGCCGGAGACGGCCAGCTCGACCGCCGTCACCGGGTACTTGGCGAGGCGGAAGACGCGGTCGATGTTGCCGCCCGCCGCGGTGATCCGGGAGGTCAGCGCGGAGACGGCGGCCGCGGTCAGCGGGTGGCCGAGCACCGTCACGTGCGAACGGCCCTCGCGGCGCGGCCGGTTGTCGCCGATGCCGGAGAGGATCTCGGCCTGGAGCTTCTGCTCCTCCGCCCAGCGGTGCACGGTGGCCCGCAGGCCGCCCTCCGCGTCGGGCGCGCGGGGCGGGGTGACCAGGGCGCACAGCGTGATGCGACCACGGGTGACGACCTGCTCGATGTCGATGACGTCGACGCCGAAGCCGGCCAGGGTGGCGAACAGGCCGGCGGTGATGCCGGGGCGGTCCTTGCCGAACACCTTGACGAGCAGGGTGCGCTCGTCCGCGGTCCGGGGCTGGGCGGCGGGGAGGGGCTCAGCGGCCAGGGGCGATGCGTTCATGGTGGCTCCCACGCTACCCGTCGGTCGACCCGCCGGGAGCACCTGTCCCACGTCGCGGGACACCCGTGCCCGCGGCCCGACCGGCTGCCCCGGGTAGCAGCCTGGTCACAGTCACCCGGGGTGACTTTCACCTGCGGACGGCGGGCTGGAATGATTCCCCCCGTCAGTCAGAGGAACAGTGCACCCCCGGCCGGGGGCCAAATCGGGGGAACCGAGAGAGCGGGGCAGGCAAGCAGTGCCGCAACTCGTCATTGATATCAACGGACAGCAGCGGACTCTTGAGCCCGGGCGGTCCTACACCATCGGGCGCAACCCGCAGTCGGACTTCACGTTCGACGACGCCAGGGTCTCCTGGCAGCACGGGACCATCAGCTTCAACGGCAGCGGTTGGCAGCTGGACGACCACGGCAGCACCAACGGCACCTACGTGGCCGGCGCCCGCACCATGCAGGCCCAGCTGTTCCCCGGTGCCGTGGTGAACCTGGGCAACCCGGAGAACGGCCCCCGGCTCGCCTTCTCCGCGCCGGCCCACGCCGCCGCCCCGCAGCCCACCCCGGTGCACGAGGCCGTCACCAGCCGCAGCCCCGCCCCGACGCCCCAGCAGCCCGCCCCGCAGCAGGCCTGGCCGGGTCAGGACCCGTACCAGCAGCAGCCGCAGGCGCAGCAGGCCTGGCCGCAGCAGCAGCAGCCCGCGCAGCAGTACGTGCCGCAGCAGCAGGCCGCCCAGCCGTACCCGCCGCAGGACCAGCAGGCGGCGCAGCACGGCGGCTTCCCCGCGCAGCACGGCGGCTTCCCGGCGCAGCAGCAGGGCTTCCCCGCTCCGCCGCAGCACGACGGCGGCGGCCCGCAGCCGACGGTGATCCGCAACCTGACGGCCGGTATGCGCACCATCCGGATCGGCCGCGCGCTGGACAACGACATCGTGGTGTCCGACCTCCAGGTCTCCCGCCACCACGCCGAGCTGCGCCAACTGCCGGACGGCCGCTACGAGATCGTCGACCTCGGCAGCCACAACGGCATCTTCCTCAACGGCCAGCCGGTGCAGCGCCAGCTGATGGGCCCGCAGGACCGGCTGACCGTCGGCCACTCCAGCTTCGTCCTGGTCGGCGACCAGCTCCAGGAGTTCGTCGACACCGGCGCGGTCTCCTTCTCCGCCCGCCACCTGACCGTCGAGGTCGACCACAAGGGCGGCAAGAAGGTCCTGCTCAACGACGTCAGCTTCGGCGTCCCGGAGAAGTCCCTGGTGGCCGTCATCGGCCCGTCCGGCTCCGGCAAGTCGACCCTGCTGCGCGCCCTCACCGGCTACCGCCCGGCCGACCGCGGCGAGGTGCTGTACGACGGCCGCAACCTCTACAAGCAGTTCGCCGAACTCCGCTCCCGGATCGGCCTGGTGCCGCAGTCGGAGATCCTGCACCGCGAGCTCACCGTGCGGAAGGGCCTCAAGTACGCGGCCCGGCTGCGCTTCCCCGGCGACACCGAGGCCCGCGAGCGCGACGCCCGGATCGACGAGGTGCTGTACGAGCTGCGCCTGGACAAGCGCGCCGACAACAAGATCACCGCACTCTCCGGCGGCCAGCAGAAGCGCGTCTCGGTCGCCCTGGAGCTGCTCACCAAGCCCTCGCTGATCTTCCTGGACGAGCCCACCTCGGGCCTCGACCCGGGCATGGACCGCGAGGTCATGCAGATGCTGCGCGGCCTCGCCGACGACGGCCGCACCATCCTGGTCGTCACCCACTCGGTGGCCGAACTCGCGCTCTGCGACCGGCTGCTGGTGATGGCGCCGGGCGGCTCGGTGGCCTACTTCGGCCCGCCGGACGAGGCGCTGCACTTCTTCGGGTACGAGACCTGGGCGGACGTCTTCCAGGCCTTCGAGAACTACCCCGACCACGACTGGGCCGGCCGCTACCGCGGTTCGGTGCACTACCAGCAGTACTCCGCCCCGACCGTCGAGGCGGGCGAGGTGCAGCACGTCCAGGTCGCCCAGGAGGCCGTCCGGCCGCCCAAGCCGCAGAGCTGGGGCTCGCAGCTGTGGACGCTGATGCGCCGCTACATGTCGGTGCTCGCCTCGGACCGCGGCTTCCTGGCGCTGTCGGTGCTGCTGCCGGCGGTGATCGGCGCGGTCAGCGTGCTGATCCCCAACGAACCGGGGCTCGCACCCAACCCGAAGACCCAGCTGCACCTCAACAACGGGGCCGCGACGATCCTGCTGATCCTGGCGATCGGCGCCTGCTTCTCCGGGGCGGCCAACTCGGTCCGCGAGCTGATCAAGGAACGGGCGATCTACGAACGGGAACGGGCCACCGGCCTGTCCCGCTCGGCGTACATGATGTCCAAGATCATCGTGCTGGGCATCTTCTCGGTCATCCAGGGCGCGATCATCTCCGCCGTCGGCTTCCTGCCGCGCAAGCTCCCCGAGCACGGCCTGATCGTCAAGAACATCCCGATGATCGAGATGACCATCGGCATGATCCTGCTCAGCTTCGCCGCGATGATGTTCGGCCTGATGATCTCCGCGCTGGTGAAGACCGCCGAGAAGACCATGCCGCTGCTGGTCATGTTCGCCATCGTCCAGGTCGTGTTCACCGGCTGCCTCTTCCAGATCTTCGGCAAGCCCGGCCTGGAGCAGGTCGCCTGGCTGATGCCGGCCCGCTGGGGCACCGGCATGGTGGCCACCACGCTCGACCTGTCGCACCTCATGGGGCCCTGGAACAAGGACTTCCAGAACCCCAACTACGACCCGCTGTGGGACCACAGCGTCGCCCAGTGGTCGATCGACGCGGCCGTGCTGATCGTCATCTCGGTCGTGATCGGCGTGATCGTGACCCGGCTGCAGCGCCGGCACGAGCCCGAGGTCATGCAGAAGGGCTGACCAGCCCCGCTGTGAAAGGGCGCTCCCCCGGGTGGGGGAGCGCCCTTCGCGTTCTCGGGGCGTGCGGGCCCATCGGCCTAGGTCCCCGGACCTGCGCCCGGAGCGGCCGGGGACGGACGCGGACGCCCCCGCGCCGGCGGTAGTTTGGCGGTATGCCCAGCCCGACCGGTGACCACCCGACCCCCCTCGACCCGCGCTCCGCCTGCGACCCGCTGGCCGGCATCGAGGCCGTCAGCCAGGCCCTGCTCGCGATGAGCCGGCACCTGGAGGTCCGCGAGGTGCTGCGCCGCATCACCGCCTCCGCCCGCGACCTGCTCGGCGCCGAGTACGCGGCCCTCGGCGTGCCCGACGACCACGGCGGCTTCGCCCAGTTCGTGGTCGACGGCATCACCGACGAGCAGTGGCGGGCCATCGGCCCGCTGCCCCGCCAGCACGGCGTGCTCGCCGAACTGCTGCACGAGACCGGCCCCACCCGCCTCACCGACGTCCGCAAGGCCCCCGCCTTCGAGGGCTGGCCCGAAGCCCACCCCGAGATGGACGCCTTCCTCGGCATGCCGATCCTCGACACCGAGGCCGGCGAGGACGAACCCCGGGTGACGGGCGTCATCTTCCTCGCCAACAAGCGCGGCGGCGGCCTGTTCACCGACCACGACGAGGAACTGCTGCGGATCCTCGCCGCCCACGCCTCCCTCGCCCTCACCAACGCCCGGCTGTACGAACGCAGCCGCGAACTCACCCTGGCCGGCGAGCGCGCCCGGATCGCCCACGACCTGCACGACGCCGTCTCGCAGAAGCTGTTCTCGCTGCGGCTGACCGCCAAGGCCGCCGCCAAGCTCGTCGACCGCGACCCGGCCCGGGCCCGCGCCGAACTCGAGGAGGTCGCCCGGCTCGCCGCCGAGGCCGCCGACGAACTGCGCGCCGTGGTGGTCGAACTGCGCCCCGCCGCCCTGGAGGAGGACGGGCTGAGCGCCACCCTCGCCTCCCAGGTGCAGGTCCTCGACCGCGCCCACACCGCCGACCTCGCCTTCGCCGCCGACGGCGTCCGCGCCCTGCCGCCCGCCCAGGAGGCCGCGCTGCTGCGGGTCGCCCAGGAGGCGCTGCACAACGCGCTGCGCCACTCCGGCGCCGGCCGGGTCACCGTCACCCTGGCCGGCACCCCCGCCCGCGGCGCCGTGCTGCGGGTGCGCGACGACGGCCGGGGCTTCGACCCCGAGTCCGTCCGCCGGGCCGGTCGCCACCTCGGTCTGGCCTCGATGCGCGACCGCGCGGCCGCCGTCGGCGGCACGCTCACCCTGGAGTCCGCCCCCGGCAAGGGGACGCTCGTCGAGATGGAGGTCCCCGGTGCCTGAGAGCACGCCGTCGATCCGCGTCCTGCTGGTCGACGACCACCAGGTGGTCCGCCGCGGGCTGCGCACCTTCCTGGAGGTCCAGGACGACATCGAGGTGGTCGGGGAGGCCGCCGACGGGGCCGAGGGCGTCGAACGCGCCCGCGAACTCGACCCGGACGTCGTCCTGATGGACCTCAAGATGCCCGGCGTCGACGGCATCGAGGCGCTGCGCACCCTCAAGGACGGCGGCAGCCGGGCCCGGATCCTGATCGTCACCAGCTTCACCGAGCACCGCACCATGGTCCCCGCGCTGCGGGCCGGCGCCGCCGGGTACGTCTACAAGGACGTGGACCCGGAGGCGCTGGCCGGGGCGATCCGCTCGGTGCACGCCGGCCACGTGCTGCTCCAGCCCGAACTCGCCGAGGCGCTGCTCGCCGACGACGGCCCGCGCGTCCCGCAGGGCCGCGGCGGCACCCTCACCGAGCGCGAGCGCGAGGTGCTCGGCCACATCGCCGACGGCCGCTCCAACCGGGAGATCGCCCGCAGCCTGCACCTGTCGGAGAAGACGGTGAAGACCCACGTCTCCAACATCCTGATGAAGCTGGACCTCGCCGACCGCACCCAGGCCGCGCTGTGGGCCGTCCGCAACGGCGAGGCCCGGGCCTGAGGCCCCCGCCGGCGGTCGGCCCTCCGTCAGTGGTCCTCGCGCTCGTCCACCAGGGCGTTGTAGGCGGCGACCTGGGCCCGCCGCGCGGTGCGCCGCAGCGGGGCCAGCACCGACTGCCGGGCGGCCATCTCCGAGGCGCTCACGGCCGCGCCGTGGCCGCCCGAGGCGATCGCCAGCAGGGCGGACACCTGGCGGGCCGACTCCAGCACCCGGACGGCGCGCGGCGGGTAGCCGGGGGCCAGCAGCTCGGCGTGGCCGCGCCGGCGGTACGCCTCCAGGGCGCGCAGCGCCTCCGGGCCCGCGCCCGCCACGTCCAGCCTGGTCAGCAGGACGGTCGCCTCGCGCAGCCCGTCCGTCAGCTCGCGCTCGGCCTCGTGCAGCGAGGGCACGTCGGCCGGCGGGGCGTCGCCGACCTCGGCGCAGCGCCACAGCACGGTGGCCGAGCGGTCGCCCTCCGGGCCGAACACCGTGATCTCCGGCACCAGTCCGAGCGGTGCGCCCACCGCGAGCACGGCCTCGCCGGCCGCCATGGCGCGCTCGTTGAACGCCGCCGGGCCGGTCAGGCCCAGCGGGTGCCCGGCCGAGGGCAGCGCCAGCCGCAGGCCCGTCACGCCCAGCACCCGCAGCCGCCCCAACGCCCAGGTCAGCGCGTGCTGCTCGCCCGGCGCGTCCCCGGGCAGGTCGGCCACCCGGTGGCCCTCGTCGGTGCCGAGCACGGCCTCGGCGGCGTCGTCCGGTGCCACCAGGCCGCTCAGCAGAGCGTTGCCCCAGGCGGTCAGCCGCCCCGAACGGGGCTCTTCGTACGGATTGTCGGCAGGAGTCACGAGCATCCGGCCAGCCTACGGAATCGGCGGTCATCCGCGTGGCGTAGGTTTGCCCATGCGCGTGCGGCGCACCCATCCCGTGCCCACCGGCTGCCGGGGTCGGTCCGCCGCCCGCACCGACGGCCGACATTTGTGTATTTGGGGAAGGCGTGGGCATGAGCGACGTGCTGGAGCTGGTGGACGTATCCGTGGTCCGGGAGGGTCGCGCGCTGGTCGACCAGGTCTCGTGGTCCATCTCCGAGGGTGAGCGCTGGGTCATCCTGGGCCCGAACGGCGCCGGCAAGACCACCCTGCTGCAGATCGCCTCCTCGTACCTCTTCCCGACCTCGGGCAAGGTCTCGGTGCTGGGCGAGAAGCTGGGCGAGATCGACGTCTTCGAGCTGCGCTCCCGGATCGGCCTGGCCGGCGCCTCGATGTTCGACAAGCTGCCGGCCGAGCAGACCGTGCTGCAGACCGTGCTCACCGCGGCCTACGGCATGACGGTCAGCTGGCAGGAGTCCTACGAGCAGTCCGACGAGGGCCGCGCCCTCGCCCTGCTCGACCGGATGGGCATGGCCGCCCTGACCGGCCGCAAGTTCGGCACCCTCTCCGAGGGCGAGCGCAAGCGCACCCTGATCGCCCGCGCCCTGATGACCGACCCCGAGCTGCTGCTGCTCGACGAGCCGGCGGCCGGCCTGGACCTCGGCGGCCGGGAGGACCTGGTCCGCCGGCTCGGCGCGCTGGCCCAGGACGAGTTCGCGCCGGCCATGGCGATGGTCACCCACCACGTCGAGGAGATCGCCCCCGGCTTCACCCACGTGCTGATGATCCGTCAGGGCAAGGTGCTCACGGCCGGCCCGATCGACACCGAGCTGACCGCCCGCAACCTCTCCAAGTGCTTCGGCCTGCCGCTGACCCTGGAGCGCCACGGCGACCGCTGGTCGGCGCAGGGTCTGCCGCTGGGCTGACCCAGCGTCCGTCCGACTTCCGCGCGGGCCCTCGGAAACCGGTCGCACGGGCGACCGGTTTCCGCCCCTCGACCTGCGGGAACTGTCCGCCTCGAAGACCCTTCGCTCCCTAGGATGGTCGTGTGGACAGCTGGATCTGGTGGCTCCTGGCCGCCGCAGCACTCGGCATACCGCTGGTGCTCACCGCGATGCCGGAGTTCGCCATGTTCGCGGTCGGCGCGCTCGCGGCCGCCGGGGCGGCCGGGCTGGGCGCGGGAGTGGTCCTCCAGACCGTGACCTTCCTGGTGGTCTCGGTCGCGCTGGTGGCCTTCGTCCGCCCGATCGCCTACCGGCAGCTGCAGAAGGGCCCGCAGGTCAAGATGGGCATCGAGGCGCTCCAGGGCGCCACCGCGGTCGTCGCGGAAACCGTCGACGGGGAGGGTGGTCGGATCAAGCTCAACGGTGAGATCTGGTCGGCCCGCGCGCTCCACCCGGACCAGGTCTACCAGCCCGGGCAGCAGGTCGACGTCGTCGAAATCCAGGGCGCGACCGCCCTGGTCGTCTAGGGGAGAGTCCGTGGAACCCGTCCTTATCGTTTTGGTCGTCCTGGTCGTGGTGGCCTTCATCGCGCTGATCAAGACGATCCAGGTCATCCCGCAGGCCAGCGCCGCGATCGTGGAGCGCTTCGGCCGCTACACCCGGACGCTCAACGCAGGGCTGAACATCGTCGTGCCGTTCATCGACCGGGTCCGCAACCGGATCGACCTGCGCGAGCAGGTCGTCCCGTTCCCGCCGCAGCCGGTGATCACCCAGGACAACCTGGTCGTCAACATCGACACCGTCATCTACTACCAGGTCACCGACCCCCGGGCCGCCACCTACGAGGTCGCCAGCTACATTCAGGCCATCGAGCAGCTGACCGTCACCACGCTGCGCAACATCATCGGCTCGATGGACCTGGAGTCCACCCTGACCTCGCGCGAGGTCATCAACGCCGGTCTGCGCGGCGTGCTGGACGAGGCCACCGGCAAGTGGGGCATCCGGGTCAACCGCGTCGAGCTCAAGGCGATCGAGCCGCCGACCTCCATCCAGGACTCGATGGAGAAGCAGATGCGCGCCGACCGTGACAAGCGCGCCGCGATCCTCACCGCCGAGGGCCAGCGCCAGGCGCAGATCCTCAAGGCCGAGGGTGAGAAGCAGGCGGACGTGCTCCGGGCCGAGGGTGAGGCGCAGGCCGCGGTGCTGCGCGCCGACGGTGAGGCGGCCGCGATCCGGACGGTCTTCGAGGCCATCCACGACGGCGACGCCGACCAGAAGCTGCTCGCCTACCAGTACCTGCAGACCCTGCCCGAGCTGGCCAAGGGCGACTCCAACAAGCTCTGGATCATCCCCAGCGAGGTCGGCGACGCGCTCAAGGGCCTCGGCGGTGCCTTCACCGGCCTGGCCGGCAACGGCGGCGGTGCCAACGGCGGCGCGGTGGCCGCGCCGAGCGTCCCCCAGGCGCCCCCGGCGGCGACCCAGGTGCCGCTGGACCCGGCGGCCGGGCCGCGGCCGGTGGACGTCGAGAAGGGTGCCGCCCGGCCCCGGGTGGACCCGGCGCGGGAGTACCGCAAGATCGACCCGGAGTGATCGACCCGGAGTGATCGACCCGGAGTGATCGGACCGGTCCTCCGGTCGGGGCCCGCTGCCTGCTGGTGGCGGGCCCCGCTGTTTCTTCGGTACGCGCTCGTGTGGTGCCCGGGTGGTGTGGCGTACGTCCCGAATGGTGGTCGGGCCTGGTCGGGCGGGTGCGCCGTCCGGCATGATCCCCTCGGACAGGACCACGAGGAGGGGTGACCCATGACGCTCTGGGAGGCGATCGCCGTCCTGGTGGCCGGTGTAGGCGCCGGGATGATCAACGTGATCGTCGGCTCCGGCACCCTGATCACCTTCCCGGTCCTGCTCGCGGTCGGCATCCCGCCGGTGACCGCCAACGTCTCCAACTCCTTCGGCCTGGTGCCCGGCTCGCTCAGCGGCGTGTTCGGCTACCGCCGCGAACTGGCCGGCCAGGGCCGCCGGCTGCGCCGGATGGGCACCGCCTCGCTGCTCGGCGGGCTGCTCGGCGCGCTGCTGCTGACCAAACTGCCCAGTGGCGCCTTCGACGCGATCGTCCCGGCGCTGATCCTGCTCGCCCTCGTCCTGGTGGTGGTCCAGCCCCGGGTGGCCAAGGCCGTCGCGGCCCGACGGCGCGCCGACGGCGATCCGGACGGCGGCCCGGCGCTGCTGGCCGGGGTGTTCCTCACCGGCATCTACGGCGGCTACTTCGGCGCGGCCCAGGGCGTCCTGTTGATGGCGCTGATGGGCATGCTGCTCCAGGAGGAGCTGCAGCGGATCAACGCGGTGAAGAACGCGCTGGCGCTGATCGTCAACGGGGTCGCCGCCCTGTTCTTCCTGTTCACCGCGACGGTGAACTGGACGGCCGCCGGGCTGATCGCGGCGGGCTCGCTGGTCGGCGGCCTGATCGGCGCCAAGGTCGGCCGCCGCCTCCCGCCGGCCGCGCTGCGCGGGGTCATCGTGGTGGTCGGACTCGCGGCCGTCACCAAGCTGCTGCTGAGCTGAGTTGACCGGGCCTCGGACGGCCGTGGGATCGTACGGCGGACCGAACCGTCGTACCTGAACCGGAGAGTGTGCCATGGCCCTGGAGATGCGCGAGATCTGCGAGCGCTGTGAGGTGTCGCTGACCGCCGACGGCCCCGCCTCGATATGTTCCTTCGAGTGCACCTTCTGCGCCGACTGCACCGAGGCCATGGCCGCCAACTGCCCCAACTGCGGCGGCGAACTGGTGGTCCGTCCGCGCCGGAAGGCCGCCTGACCGGCACCCCGCCCGACCGGCACCCCGCCGGCACGACCGACGACCCCCGGAGCGCACCGATGAGCAGCAGGGCCCGACTGAGCGAGGACGAGATCGTGGCGGCCCTGGCGGCCGTGCCGCTGTGGCGCCGGGACGGCGACAGCATCGTCCGCAGCGCCGACGCCCCCGACTTCCCGGCCGCGATCCGGGTGGTCGTCGCCGTCGCCGAGCAGGCCGAGGCGCTCGACCACCACCCCGACATCGACATCCGCTGGCGCACCCTGCGCTTCGTGCTGTCCACGCACAGCGCCGGCGGCCTCACCGGCCTGGACTTCACCCTCGCCGCCCGGATCGACGAGGCCCTGCGCGCGGAGTCCGCGGCCTGAGAGCCCGCTCCGCCTTGCTCGGCCTTGCTCCGTCCCGCCCGGTCCCGTGCCGCCCCCTCTTGCGCCGAGGGCCCGGGCGGCGGGCCGGGGCGGGCGTGAGATGCTGACTGCCGCAATCGGCAGGCAGCGGGGGCAGGGAGGGACGGAACGGTGGCGCAGGAGCCCTTCGGAGACCCCCACGCCCAGCAGCAGCAGCCGTGGTACCCCCAGGGCCCGCAGCAGGACTGGCCGGGATACCACGACCCGCAGCAGCAGGCGCAGTGGCAGCAGCCGGAGCCGCACGGGCAGTGGCCGCAGGCGCCGCACCACGAGCAGCAGGGCGGTCACTGGCAGCCCGCGTACGACCAGCAGGGCGGCTACGGGCAGACCGGCTACGTCGAGGGCGGGTACGCCCAGGGGCAGCCGTACCAGCCGTACCAGCAGTCGCAGCCGGGCTATCCGGAGCACTCGGAGTACCCCGGGAACCCGGGGTACGGGCAGCAGCAGCCGTACGCCGCCGAGCCGCAGGACCGGCCGGTGGCGGACGGGCTGTACGTCCCGGCGGGGGCGGAGTACTCGGCCGACGGGTACGTGCGGTTGGAGGAATCCCCGGAGCCCCCGGCGGAGCCGGCGGCCGCCGTGGGGGAGACCGGTGACCAGGCCGCCGCGCCTGCGGCGCCTGCCGAGCCCGCCGAGCCCGCTGCGCGCTCGCGCGCGGGCCGGCGCGGTGACGGCGGTTCCGCCTCTCCCGCCGCCTCCTCGCTCGTGGACAAGGTCCGGTCGGCCGTGCTGACCGGGGAGCACGTGCCCAGTCGACGGGCCCTGCTGGTGCGGGCCGGCGCCGGGGTGGCCGCGCTCGGGGTGCTGATAACCGCCGCGCTGACGGTCGGTGCCGAGGGCGGTGGCAGCGCGGCCGCGAGCAGCGGAGGCGAGCCCGGGTTCGCGGTGGCGCACACCAAGGCCTGGTCCGCGCAGCCCGTCGCCGCCGCGCAGCCCGCGGGCGACGACACGCTGGTCGGCAGCTGGCTGCTGGCCGACGCGGTGGTCCGCGCCGACGGCTCCGGCGTGCACGCCTACGACCGGACGGCGGGCAAGCCGACCTGGTCGGTCGAGCCCCCGGCGGCCGGGGCCGTCCCGTGCGGACTGTCGGCGGGCGTGAACCAGGCCGGGCTGGGCGCCGCCCTGTTCCGGCCGCAGGCCGACCCGAAGAGCCCCTGCACGCTGGTCGCCGCCGTGGACACCAAGACCGGCAAGACCGCCTGGACCAAGACCCTCTCGGACGCCAAGGGCGCCTACTCGGCGCGGATCGGCGTCACCGAGGACATGGTGATCGCGGTCGGCGACGACCGGGCGGTGGCCTGGGCGTCGGGCGACGGGAAGGACGTCTGGCAGTACACCGGCCAGGGCAAGTTCTGCACCCTGTCCGGCGGCGTCACCGGCAAGACCGTGCTGGTCGCCTCCACCTGCGCCGACTCCACGCCCGCCGACCAGGCCGTCTCGCTGAACGCGGCGGACGGCAAGGTCGGCTGGTGGCGGGGCCTGAACAACCAGCCGAAGACCGTCACCGTCCTCTCCGCCGAACCCGCCGTGGTGCTCACCACGGGCGCGAAGCCCGAGGACGACCGGGTGTTCGCCTGGGGCTCGGCAGGCGACCCGGCCGCCGAGATCCCGGTGGTCACCGACGGCGGCCGGCTGGCCGTCACCCATGGGACGTTTTCGGCCACCCCCGAGGTCTTCTTCGAGGGCCGCACGATGGTGGCCGCGATGACCCCGGCGAACCCGGGCGGGCCGGTGTCCGCCGTCGGCTACGACCTGGACACGGGCAAGCAGCGCTGGAAGGCGCCGACCACCGCCAAGGGCACCGCCCGGGCTGTCGGCATCGACGGCGGCTCGCTGGTGCTGGCCGCCGACGAGCGCCGCGACCAGCCCGCCCGCCTCGGCCGCTTCCCGCTGGCGGGCGGCCAGGAGGCGGTCGGCGGCAACTTCCCGTCCGGCACCGGCTCGCTGCTGCTCTCCGGGCGGGTGCTGATCGGTGGCGGGCAGGTGGTCGTGGTGCCCGAGCACGCGGCCAACTACGGAACGGCCTCGGGCTTCCAGGCGAAGGGCTGAGCCCCGGGACCCGGCCGTGTGGGTGGCCGGGCCGTGTGGTTGGCCGGGCCGTCGCTAGGCCGCCGTGACCGGCTGCCCCGGTACGGCCGGCAGCCAGTCGGCGAGCTCCCGGGCCTCCGAGCCGCGCAGACCCAGCGCCAGCATCAGGGTGGCCTGCGGCGTCGGGACGAACGGGCGCCGGAGCAGCTTCATCCCGGCCTGCTCGGGTGTCCGGTCGGCCTTGCGCTGGTTGTCCTCGGCGCACGCGGCCACGGTGTTCAGCCAACTGTCCTCGCCACCGCGCGACTTGGGGTGGAGGTGGTCCACCGTGGTGGCCCGGTGCCCGCAGTACGCGCACAGGTGCTGGTCCCTGGCCAGGACTCCCCGCCGCGACCACGGGGCCTGTTGTCGGAACGGCACCCTCACGTACCTCTGCAGTCTGATCACCCGGGGCACCGGAACGATCACGCCCGTACCCCGGATCGAGCGCAACGGATGCGCCTGCTCCACCACCGCCTTGTCCTGGAGCACCAGGACGACGGCGCGCTGGAGCGACACCGTCGTCAGGGGCTCGTAGCTCGCGTTCAGAACCAGCGTGTTGCGCACTGGGCACACCCTTCCCACGGGCGTGCCACGGCGGCACGACCGTCTCCACACACGTCACTGCCGCCGCGCGGCGGTGAAACCACTCTGAATGGGCCCACAGCCGACTAACAACGGAATTTCCGGTATCGGGGAGGGACCCGGGGGAGGGACCCCGGCCGAATCGGGGCGGGACCCCGGCCGACCGGCCCGGTGCCTCGGGGGAAACTCGCTGGCCGGAACCGCGTAGGCTCTATCAGGCTGGAGTCGTACCGACCCGGAGCCCGACCGAACCGAACCGGGCCGACAACGGGCGGACGCCCGATCGAAGGAGAAGCGTGACCGTGACGGACATCGTCGACGAGCTGCGGTGGCGTGGGCTGATCGCCCTGTCCACCGACGAGGACGCACTGCGCAAGGCGTTCGCGGACGGCCCGGTCACGTTCTATTGCGGCTTCGACCCGACGGCCCCCAGCCTGCACCTCGGCAACCTCGTGCAGATCCTCACCATGCGCCGCATCCAGCAGGCGGGGAACCTTCCGCTCGGCCTGGTCGGTGGCGCCACCGGCCTGATCGGCGACCCGAAGCCCACCGCCGAGCGCGTGCTCAACGACCCCGAGACGGTGGCCGGCTGGGTCGAGCGCCTGCGCGGCCAGATCTCGCGCTTCCTCGACTTCGAGGGCCCGTACGCGGCGCGTATGGTCAACAACCTGGACTGGACCTCCGGGATGTCGGCGATCAGCCTGCTGCGCGACGTCGGCAAGTACTTCCGGGTCAACAACATGATCGCCAAGGAGGCCGTCGCCCGACGGCTCAACTCCGACGCGGGCATCAGCTACACCGAGTTCAGCTACCAGATCCTCCAGGGCATGGACTTCCTGGAGCTGAACCGCCGCTACGGCTGCACCCTGCAGACCGGCGGTAGCGACCAGTGGGGCAACCTGACCGCCGGCACGGACCTGATCCGCAAGGCCGAAGGCAAGTCCGTGCACGCGCTGGCCACGCCGCTGATCGTCAAGGCCGACGGCACCAAGTTCGGCAAGACCGAGTCCGGCACGGTCTGGCTCGACCCCGAGCTGACCACCCCGTACGCCTTCTACCAGTTCTGGCTGAACGCGGACGACCGGGACGTCTCCAACTTCCTGCGGATCTTCAGCTTCCGCTCGAAGGAGGAGATCGAGGAGCTGGAGCGCGAGACCTCCGAGCGCCCCGCCGCCCGTCTCGCCCAGCGCGCCCTGGCCGAGGAGCTCACGACCCTCGTCCACGGCGCCGAGCAGTACGAGCGCGCGGTCGCTGCGTCCAAGGCCCTGTTCGGGCAGGGCGACCTGGCCGACCTGGAGGCCCCGACCCTGGCCGCGGCCCTCGCCGAGGTCCCGAAGGCCGAGGTCACCGAACTCCAGCCGATCGTCGACCTGTTGGTCGCCGTCGGCTTGGCGCCGAGCCGCTCGGCCGCCCGCCGGACGGTCAAGGAGGGCGGCGCCTACCTCAACAACGTCAAGGTGACGGACGAGGAGGCGGTGCCGACCGAGGCCGACCTGCTGCACGGGCGCTGGCTCGTGCTGCGCCGCGGCAAGCGGAACCTGGCGGCGGCGGAGCTGGTGCCGGCGTCGGCGGCGGCTGGCTCGGTTGACTCGGCTGGTTCGGCCGAGTGAGCGAATGACTGAAAACCGACGCCGCTGAGCTGCGGCTTCGATGATCGAGGGCGGGATCCAGCCGGATCCCGCCCTCGACGTTTGACGATGCCCTCCAGGTGGCCTAGTGTTGAACGAGTCGCTGGAGCGGCCACCCCACTCAGCAAGACCCACTCTCACACTTCGAAGCCCATTCGGTTGGGTTCGTCGGCGTATCCGTCGACAGGGTGTGATCGTGAATTTCGAGTCACTCTTGAAATGCGCTAAAGTGGTGGTCGTCGCGAAAAGCGGCCCGACCAGTTCGGAAAATCGGATGAATGAAACTCCGGAAAACGGAGCGGAAAGCGTCTGGTAAGCTGGGAACACGAAAGAACGAAGCGCCCGGAGGGCCCGCTGGAAGGCGGTCCGAAGGAAGCGTCCGTTCCTTGAGAACTCAACAGCGTGCCA
>NZ_JBVHYH010000092.1:0-34720 GCF_055569135.1 Kitasatospora sp. NPDC029367 | reverse complement strand
TTGGGAACGGGTTGGGGGGGGGGGGGCGGGCCCCCCCCCCCCCCCCCCCCCCCCCCCCCCCCCCCCCCCCCCCCCCCCCCCCCCCCCCCCCCCCCCCGGCGCGCGTCCTGCCCGGCCTGTCGCCACCTGGCGTGGACGCGTCCGGAAGGCGGCGTGAAGATATGGCGTACGCTCGTACGATTTGCCACTGATTGCTCGCAATTACGCACCGTCAGCCCTTTGCCACGGTTCGCGCGCCCTCTTACGCTCCGGCGTCATGCCCTCACCCCTGATCAGCGTCGTGCTCCCCGCCTACGACCAGCACGGACAGCTCGCCGACTGCCTGGACTCGCTGCTCGCCCAGACCCTGGCCGACGTCGAGGTGATCGTGGTCGCCGACCGCTCCCCCGAGACCGCGGGCGGGCTGGCCGACGCCTACGCGGCCCGGCACCCCCGGGTGTCGGTGCTGCACCTGAACGCGGCCGTCGGGGTCGGGGTGAGCCGGAACGCGGGCGCGGCGCGGGCCACCGGCGAGCACCTGCTGTTCCTCGACGCCGACCATCTGCTGCCCCGGGACGCCCTCCAGGCGCTCGCCGACCGGCTCCGGCAGACCGGCCCGGTCGACGTCCTGTTGTTCGGCCACTCCCGCCGCCACAACGACCGCGACTGGCCGGGCGGCGCCGAGGCCCTGCTCGCCGAGGCCGGCCCCGAGCCCTTCGCCCCCTTCGACCGGCCCGAGCTGTTCGGCGCACCCCCGCTGATCTGGGACCGGCTGATCCGCCGCGGCCACTGGGAGGAGCTCGGGCTCGCCTTCCCCAACGGCCGCTACGAGGAGATCCCGGTGGTGCACGCGGCGCTGCTCGGCGCCCGCAAGGCCGCCGTCCTGGCCCGCGAGTGCGTCCAGCTGCGCCGCCGGGAGACCGTCCACCCGGCCGGCGGGCCGGGCAGCAGCGTGTTCGACCTCTTCGAGCAGTACGAGCGCAGCTTCGCCCTGCTGGAGGACCAGCCCCACCTTTACGCGGTCCGCGACGCCCTGTTCGTCCGGATGATCCGGCACTACCTGTTCGTCTTCGACCTCGCCGGCTGCGTCTCCCGCGCCGAACGCCCCCAGTTCTTCCACCGCGCCGCCGAGCACCACCGCCGCTTCCAGCCGCCCGGCCACCGCAAGCCGGCCGGCCGTGAGGGCATCAAGTTCTCCCTGCTGGCCGGCGGCGCCTACCCGGCCTTCGAGGTCGCCAAGCTCTCCCACATCGCCCGCGGCACCCTCACCGGCCGCAAGTAGCTCAGCGGGCGTGCGCGGTTCCGCCCCCGGCGGCCATCGCGGCGGCGATCCGACGGGCCCGCTCGGCCCACAGCTCGGCGGGCAGCGGCGGCAGCACGTCCATCCACAGCGGCAGGGTGGAGCCGCGCAGCTGCCGCATGCCCTCGGGCCGGGCGATCAGCCACAGGTGCAGGTGCGCGGCGCCGTCGCCCCAGCGGTTCACGTGGACCGGCCGATGCCGCCGAGCGACAGCACGGCCCGCTCGACGCGCTGGAGCATCGGGCCGAGCCCGGCGGACAGCTCGACCGGCAGGTCCAGCAGGTCGTGGTGGGCCCGGGGCCACAGCAGCAGGGTGACGGGCAGGCTGCTCGGCACGTCGGCGCCGCCGAGGCGCCAGTGCTCGTCGGTCCAGAGGAAGTCGGAGTCCGGGCGGGCGCACTCCCGGCAGTGCTCCGGCCCCTCCTCGCCGTGGCGCGGCGGCTCGGGCAGTTCGGGCGCGCGCAGCTCCCGTACGGTCAGCTCGCCGTCGTACGGGAAGATCTCCCAGGACGGCGCGCCGTCGGCGGGGACGGCCAGGGGTTCGCCGATCGGCAGCCGGGCGAGGTAGGCGTCGGGGCCGGCGAGGTCCACGGAGTCGTCGATCATGACTGCCGAGACTGCCACATGACACCCCGTCGGCGGTACCCCCGTCGTGCCCGGTACCGGTGCGGCGGCCCGACTGCGATCATCGGCGGAGTCCACTTCCTGGGAGGCCCTGGTGAGCCGTCCGTCCGCCGTCCCCGGGGCCGAACTGGCCCGTGAACTGGCCGCCGTGCTGCGCGGGGAGGTCCGCTTCGGCGCCGCCGAGCGCACGGTGTACAGCCACGACGCCTCCAACTACCGGCACCTGCCGCTCGGGGTGGTCAAGCCCGCCGACCTGGACGACGTGCGCACCGCGCTGGCGCTGTGCCGGCAGTACGGCGTGCCGGTGGTGGCCCGCGGGGCCGGGACGAGCATCGGCGGGCAGGCGATCGGCCCGGGCGCCGTGGTGCTGGACTTCCGCCGCCACCTCGGCGCGGTGCTGGAGGTCGACGCCGAGGCCCGCACCGCGCGCGTCCAGCCCGGCACCGTGCTGGACGACCTCCAGCGCGCCGCCCGGCCGTACGGGCTGCGCTTCGGCCCGGACCCGTCCACGCACAGCCGCTGCACCCTCGGCGGCATGATCGGCAACGACTCCTGCGGCTCCCACTCGCTCGCCTGGGGCCGCACCGCCGACAACGTGGAGCGGCTGGAGCTGCTGCTCGCCGACGGCACCGAACTCACCGTCGGCGGGCGGCTCACCGCCGCCGAGCGCGCGGCGCTGCCGCAACTGCCCGGCCGGGCGGGCCAACTGCACCGCGAACTCCAGGAGTTCACCGACCGCAACCTGGCCGTCATCCGGCAGGGCATGCCGCGGCTGCCCCGCCGCACCTCCGGCTACCCGCTGGACGCCCTGCTGCCCGAACACGGCCACCACCTGGCCCGGGCGCTGACCGGCACCGAGGGCACCTGCGCACTGCTGCTGGGCGCCACCGTCCGGCTGGTCGAGGACCCGCCGGCCCGCGCCCTGGTGCTGGCCGGCTACCCCGACGAGGGCGCCGCCGCCGACGCCGTCCCCGCGCTGCTGCCGTACGGTCCGCTCACCGCCGAGGGCATGGCCGCCGACCTGATCGCCGCCCTGCTCGCCGCCGGCCCGCGCCCGCCCGCCCTGGACCGGCTGCCCGCCGGCGGGTGCTGGCTGTTCCTGGAGACCGGCGGCGCCACCGCACTGGAGGCCTACCAGGCGGCCCGCCGACTGGCCGACGCGGTGCGCCGGGAGCCCGCGGCCACCGTCGCCCTGGTCACCGACCCGGTCGAGCAGCGCCAGCTGTGGGCCGTCCGGGAGGCCGGCGCCGGGATCGTCACCCGGCTGCCCGGCGGCGGCGAGGCCTGGCCCGGCTGGGAGGACTCCGCCGTCCCGCCCGAGCGGCTCGGCGACTACCTGCGCGGCCTGCGCGCCCTGCTGCGCCGGCACGGCCTGCACGGCGTGCCGTACGGGCACTTCGGCGACGGCTGCGTGCACCTGCGGATCGACTTCCCGCTGGACCGGCCGCACGGGGCCCCGGTCTTCCGGGAGTTCCTGGAGCAGGCGGCCGACCTGGCGGTCTCGTACGGCGGTTCGCTCTCCGGCGAGCACGGTGACGGGCAGGCCCGGTCCGAGCTGCTGCCGCGCATGTACCCGCCCGAAGTCATCGACCTGTTCGGCGAGTTCAAGCGGATCTGGGACCCGGAGAACCTGCTCAACCCGGGCGCCCTGGTCGACCCCCGCCCGCTCGACGCCGACCTGCGCTTCGTCACCGCCCCGCGCCGCCCGCTGCCACTGGCCCTGCCGTACGAGCAGGACGGCGGCAGCCTCACCAAGGCGGTGCACCGCTGCGTGGGCGTCGCCAAGTGCGTGGACCCGACCACCGGGGTGATGTGCCCGAGCTACATGGCCACCGGCGAGGAGCGGCACTCCACCCGGGGCCGGGCCCGGCTGCTCGCCGAGATGCTGCGCGGCGAGGCCATCGCGGACGGCTGGCGCTCGGCGGAGGTGCGGGAGGCCCTGGACCTCTGCCTGAGCTGCAAGGGCTGCGCGAGCGACTGCCCGGTGCACGTCGACATGGCGACCTACAAGACCGAGTTCCTGTACCAGCACTACCGGCACCGGCCCCGCCCGCTCTCCCACTACTCGATGGGCTGGCTGCCGCTCTGGCTGCGCGCGGCCGCGCTGGCACCCGCGGCCGCCAACACGCTGGCCCGCTCCCGGGCCGGCGCCCTGCTCAAACGGCTCGGCGGGATCGACCGGCGCCGGGTGCTGCCGGTCCTCCCGCCCGAGACCTTCACCCGGTGGTACCGGCGCCACCGCGCCGCCCACCCCGCCCCGGCGGGCGCCCGGCCGGTGCTGCTGTGGCCGGACACCTTCTCCGACCACCTCCAGCCGGACGTGCTGCGCTCGGCCGTCGAGGTGCTGGAACACCTGGGCTTCGACGTCCGACTGCCCGACGGGCCGGTGTGCTGCGGCCTCACCTGGTACTCCACCGGCCAACTCGGCACCGCCCGCCGGGTGTTGCGGCGAAGCCTGGCGACCCTGACGGCCACCGGGCTCCCGGCCGACACCCCCGTGGTCGGCCTGGACCCCAGCTGCACCGCCACCCTGCGCGAGGACCTGCCCCGGCTGCTCGGCGCCGACGGCCGCCCACTCTCCCAACGGACGCGCACCTTCGCCGAGTTCATCGACGAGTACGCCCCGCAGGCGCCGCTCCCCCGGGTCCGGCTGGAGGCCGTCACCCAGACCCACTGCCACCAGCACGCGGTGCTCGGCAGCGCCGCCGACCGCCGGGTCGAGGCCCGACTGGGCCTGGACAACCGGGTGTTGGACTCCGGCTGCTGCGGGCTGGCGGGCAACTTCGGTTTCGAACGCGGGCACTTCGAGGTGTCCCAGGCGATCGCCGAGCGCGTCCTGCTGCCCGAGGTCCGGGCCGCCGGGCCGGAGACGGTGGTACTGGCGGACGGTTTCAGCTGCCGCACCCAGATCGCCCAACTCGCGGACGGCCGACGGGCCCTGCACCTGGCGGAGCTGATCGCCCGGGAGCTGCGAAAGCAGTCCTCGCAAGCGGGTTAGGCACTCGGCGAGGAAGGCCCCGGCGTGGGCCGCGGCCTCAAAGTTACCGGCCGAATCGGCGATTCGCCCCGAACGGCGAATTCGAGTCCCGCTTCTCGGGCGCGAACGGGGTCCCGGAGGTGAGCGCGCGACAGCCGACCACCAGCGCCTCCCCCAGGAAGCCCACGCCGATCGACAGTTGGACCGGCCGGGCGTCCGCCGCCAGGCCGCCGCGCTCGGCGAGCATCGCGAAGCCCGCCATCACGGCGAGCGAGACCACCGCCACCAGCAAGGTCCGCCCGGTGTAGCGCTGCCACAGCACACCCTCCCGCTCGTACACCCGAATGGTGGCGCCGCGCAGCGCCCCGAGGGCGACGCCGAGCGCCGCGCCGCCGCCGATCCAGACGTAGTCGCCCACCCCGAGGCCGTGCCGCTGCGACACCGCCCACACCCCGAGCGCGGTGAGCACCACCGGTGGCGCGAGGAGGTCCCGCGCGTTGAGCGGTTCACCGCGCAGCCGCCGGACCACCACCACGGCCCCCACGGCCACCATCAGCGCCACGTGCACCCAGCTTCCCATCCCTTGCCCCGCTCCCCGATTTTTATAGCTTGACCGTGCTAAATCATCAATTTAGCTCGCCCGTGCTATAAAGGCAACATGCCGAAGATCGTCGACCCCGTGGAACGCCGCCAGGCCGTCGCGAACGCCGTCCTGCGCGTCGCGGCCAGGGAGGGCCTGGAGCACGCCTCACTGCGCAACGTCGCCGAGGAGGCGGGGCTCGCGATCGGCTCGGTGCGGCACTACTTCGCCGGCAGCTCCGAGCTGATGATCTTCGCGATGCAGGAGCTGGCCCGCCGGATCGACGCCCGCATCCGCACCCACGCCCGCACCCTGCTCGACCCGGATCAGCCTCCCGGCACCGACCGGCGCGAACAGACCGTGCTGCTGCTCGCCGAGACCCTCCCGCTGGACGCCGAGCGCCGGGAGGAGTCCGCGCTCTGGCTCTCCTTCGTCACAGCTGCCCGCACCCGGCCCGAACTACGGCCCCGCGCCGCCGAGTTGCAGACCGGCCTGGACGCGCTGGTCCGGCATGTCCTGGTCGAGATCGAACGCGCCGGTGGCCTGACCCCCGGCCTCGACCTCGACGTCGAGACCCGCCGGCTCTCCGCCCTGTTGGACGGCCTCACCCTGCAGGCCGTCCAGCACCCCGACCTGGTCGGCCCGGACGAACTGCGCGCGGTGCTGCGCCGCCACCTCGACACCCTGGCGAGCGGCTGACCACCCGCCGTCCGGATCAGCCCTGCAGCGCCTCCTTCTTCGGCGGCGCGTCGGAACAGACCGCCGACACGAACTCCGCGAGCCGGGCCTGCGGCAGCCCGCGGGCGATGTCGGCCTCGCTGATCATGCCGACCAGCTTGTGCTCCGGGTGGTTGATCACCGGCAGGCGGCGCACCTGGTACTGCTCCATCACCCGCAGCACCTGCTCGCAGTCCTCGTCCGCCTCCACCGTCATCGGCCGGCCGAGCGCCAGTTCACCCGCCGTCACCTCGGACGGATCGCGCCCCTCCGCGACGCAGCGCAGCACGATGTCGCGGTCCGTCACGATGCCCAGCAGCCGGTCGTTCTCCCCGCAGATGGGCAGCGCGCCCACGTGTCGTTCCCGCATGATCCGGGCGGCGGCGGCGAGCGTCTCGTGCTCACGGATGCACTCCGCCCCCGGGTGCATGATGTCGCTGGCGATGGTCATGATCCGCCTCCTGGCCTGACTTCCGACCCCTCGTCCATCCTGGTCCGACCGGGTGACCCACGCCACCGGGCCCGGGCAGGCCGGGCAGCGCTCAGGACGACGCCCCGCGCCCGGTGCGCTCCTGCGCCCCGCTCTCCGTCGAACCACCTGCGGACCCGGACCCGGCGGCCGGGCCGGCGGCCTCCGGACCCGCCCCGTCCGGACCCGCCCCGTCCAGATCCGCTCCGTCCAGATCCGCTCGGTCCAGCGGCGACGTGCTCAACAGCTCCTCCAACGGCGGCAGCTCGTGCTTGGGCGGCTCGTGCGGGAGCTCCTCCTCCGGCACCTCCCCGCGCTCCACCGCCTGTTCCGCGGACTTCGCGGCGGCGGCAACCGCAGCGGCCGCCAGCAGGTCCCGCTGCTGGGACTCCGTAGCACTGTCCAGGAACCGCAGCAGCTCCACCGGGAACGGCAGCACCAGCGTCGAGTTCTTCTCCGCCGCCACCTCCACCACGGTCTGCAGCAACCGCAGTTGGAGCGCCGCCGGGGTCGCGCTCATCACCGCCGCCGCCTCCGACAGCCGGGCCGAGGCCTGGAACTCACCGTCCGCCGTGATGATCCGCGCCCGCCGCTCCCGCTCGGCCTCCGCCTGGCGAGCGATCGAGCGCTTCATCGACTCCGGCAGGGCGACGTCCTTGATCTCCACCCGGTCGATCTGGATGCCCCAGCCCAGCGCCGGGCTGTCGATCATCAACTCCAGCCCCTGGTTGATCGGTTCGCGGTTGGCCAGCAGGTCGTCCAGTTCGCTCTTGCCGATGATCGAGCGCAGCGAGGTCTGCGCGACCTGGGAGATCGCGAAGTTGTAGTCCTGCACGTTGACCGTCGCCTTGACCGGGTCCTCCACCCGGTAGTAGACGACCGCGTCCACCCGCACGGTCACGTTGTCCCGGGTGATGCCCTCCTGCGCCGGGATTGGCATCGTCACGATCTGAACGTTCACCCGGCGCAGCCGGTCCGCGATCGGCAGCAGCGCGACCAGCCCCGGCTCCCGGACCTCCTCGCGCACCCGCCCGAAGCGGAACACCACGCCCCGTTGGAACTGCTGGACCACCCGGATGCTCAGCCCCGCCCAGATCGCCCCCAGCCCGACCAGCCCCCCGAGAGCCCCCAGCACCGCATCGACGATCATCGCGGCCTCCTCGCGGCCTCCGCGCACACCGGCGCGTCCGGCCGCCGCCGGCCGAACCGGGCCGGGGGCCACCGGAGCAACTGCTTCCACGCTACGCCTGCCCGGACACCGCCGGATCGAACGGGCTGCACCCCTGGGGAAGACGGGCCCTGGTGTCCTGAGTCAGGACACTAGGATCGATGACATGCAGCCGGCCCTCGCCGTTGACCCCGCCGACGACCCCGGCGACCCCCGCCACCCGGCCGCGGCCGCCGCCCGGGCCGGCGGACTCACCGTCCTCGACCGGGTCGTCACCGACTGCCGGGCCTGCCCCCGGCTGGTCGCCTGGCGCGAGGAGACCGCCCGCACCAAGCGCCGCGCCTACCAGGACTGGGACTACTGGGCCCGGCCGATCCCCGGCTTCGGCCCGCCCGACGCCCCGCTCGTCCTGGTCGGTCTCGCCCCCGCCGCCCACGGCGCCAACCGCACCGGCCGGATCTTCACCGGCGACCCCTCCGGCGACCTCCTCTACGCGGCCCTCCACGAACTCGGACTCGCCAACCGCGCGGAGTCCGTCCGACACGGCGACGGACTGGAGCTGTACGGCGTCCGGATCACCGACCCGGTCCGCTGCGCCCCGCCCGACAACAAGCCCAGCACCGCCGAACGCGACGCCTGCCGCCCCTGGATCACCCGCGAACTGCAACTGCTGCGCCCCACCGTACGGACGGTCGTCGCCCTCGGCGGCTTCGCCTGGCAGGCGATGCTGCCGGTGCTCGCCGACGCCGGTTGGACCGTCCCGCGCCCGCGCCCGGCCTTCGGCCACGCCGCCCTGGTCACCCTCCCCGCCCGGGACGGCGGCCCCGACCTGCGGCTGTACGGCTGCTACCACGTCAGCCCGCGCAACACGAACACCGGGCGGCTGACCACCGCGATGCTCCGCGACCTGCTCCGCGAGGCGGCCGTCTCGGCGGGGCTCAGCCCCCGTTAGGGCGCGGCGCCGAACCGCCGTAACCTCCACCCGAACCCGTTGTGCCCCCCACAAGAAGACCCGGAGCGTCCGAGGCGATGACAGCACACTGTTGCGAGTCGATGACCAGGCAGCTGGACCGACAGTGCCACCAGCACGACGACCCGTACGACTGCCCCGACGCGGTGGTGCTGTTCATCGCGAAGTACCAGGAGTACGGGATCGTCGTCCACGACGGCGGCCGGTCCAGCATCGGCATCGACTTCTGCCCGTGGTGCGCGGCACGGCTCCCCGAGTCCCAGCGGGACCGCTGGTTCGACGAGCTGGAACGCCGGGGCATCGACCCCTGGGCGGAGGACGTCCCCGCCGAGTTCGAGGACGACCGCTGGCTCGCCCTGCCCGACGGCGAC
This sequence comes from Kitasatospora sp. NPDC029367, assembly GCF_055569135.1. NCBI lineage: Bacteria > Bacillati > Actinomycetota > Actinomycetes > Kitasatosporales > Streptomycetaceae > Kitasatospora > Kitasatospora sp. NPDC029367. The sequence goes on along the minus strand of NZ_JBVHYH010000092.1, from coordinate 25,565 downwards.
ACCCGCTAGTTCACCAGGCCGCAGTTCCCGAGGCGCGCGGTTCCCCGGGCCGCAGTTCCCCAGGCCGCCTAACCGAACCGCGCCAGCTTCCGGCCCGACGCCCTCGCCCACACCTCCGGCAGCCTGGCCCGGGCGGCCTCCGCCGCTGCCAACTGGCCCGCGTAGAGCACCCCGCAGGCGAAGGGCTCGCCGGCCGCCGCGGGCCGGGCCGCCAGGGCCGCGGCGGCGACCACCGCGTCCTGGTGCTCGCCCAGCACCTCCTGGACGGCCTTCATCCGCTCCGCGTAGCGCTCCGCCGCCGCGCCGACCGCGGGTGCCGCCGTCTCCCCGGCGTAGCGGGCGCGCTTGGCGGCCTTGCGGGCCTCGTGCAGGGCGACGTCGCGCTCCGCGGGGCCGGCCGCGAGGGCGGTGCGGATCCGGGCGGCGGTGCGGCGCTGTTCCCGGGCCGCGATCCGGGAGAGCTCGGGGCCGGCGGCCCGGGCGGCGCGCGGGCGCAGCGGCGGGTCGGCGAGCAGGGTGGTCAGGGCCTCGGCCAGCGCCCGGCGGCGGGGGCTGTCGAGGGCGGCGACCACCTCGGGCCAGGCCCGGCGGTACTCGGTCCGGCCCCACTCCCGCAGCGCCCCGGCGACCCGTTCCGGCCCGCAGGCCTCCGGCAGTTCGCCGGCCCGGGCAGCCAGCCGTTCGGCGAGCACCTCGCCGTCCCGGGCCCGGCCGAGGGCGGCGCCCAGCCAGCGCAGGTCGGCGACCAGGGTGTCGGTGCTGCCGGGGGCGAGCAGTCGGCGGAAGGTGCGCAGCGCGCTGCGCAGCCGTCGGCAGGCGACCCGCATCCGGTGCACGGCGTCGGGTTCGTCCGCGCGGACGGCGTCGTCCAGTCCGGCCAGCACCACCGCCTGGGCCTCGACGCGGTCGAGCAGCACCCGTCCGACCGTGGTCTCGGGCCTCGCCATGGACGCGCACCCCCTCGTCGGGGTCACCGGTGATGCCTTCCAGGGTAGGCACCGGGCGGCGGCTGTCGACCCCGCACAGCCCGGGCGGGCGCTGTCACGGCCCGGGCGGCCGCCGTCACGGCCCGGGCGGGCGGCACCCTCGGCAGTCAAGGGCCGTACGCACCCTCGTGCCGGGCGCGAGGGGCATGGCATACTCCGGAGCGTGCTGACCTCCACCCATGCGACCAGGGCCCTGCGGGCTGCGGTGTTCACCGCGCTCGCCGTGCCGATGGCCGCGTTGGGCCAGGTGGTCATCACCGGTCGCCCGCTGTCGCTGTCGCTGGTGGCCACGGCGAGCGCCGTCGTCTTCCTGGTGGTGGCCGCGCTGGCCGGCGGGGAACGCCGGCTGCTGCACATCACCGCCGTGATGGTGCCGGTCGAGCTGCTGCTGAACACCACCTTCAACCTGGGCCAGACCGCCTGTGGGCCGGTGCTCTCCGAGCACGTGTCCGCGCGCGGGGTGAACCTGCTGGTCTGCGGCGGCGGTTCGGTGGACGGCTCGCTGCTGGGCGGCCCGCTGGGCCACACCGGGGAGCTGGCGCCCGCGGCGACCCAGCTGCTGCTCCTGGTGGTGCACCTGGCGATCGCGCTGGCCGCCTCGGCCTGGCTGCGGCTGGGTGACGCCGCGCTGTCCGGCCTGGCCCGGGCGCTGCGCGCGCTGCGCCAGTCCCTGGCCCGCCCGCTGCGGGCGCTGCTCCTGCTGCTGCTTCCCGCCCCGGTGCGCCCGGTGCTGCGGGTGCCGCTGCCGGTGTCCGACCACGAGCGGCCGCGCCGCGAGGACGTGGTCCTGAGCCCGGCTCCCCGGCGTGGTCCGCCGGTCCTCGCGCCTGCCTGCTGAGCGCGTACCCCCTTCCGTCACCTGAGCGTGCACGGTTCCGTACGCCCGCGGGCAGTGCGCTCGACTCCGCGTTCCCTGCCCCCGCCGCACCCGAGTGCGGCCACCCGCGCGCGCCCGCGCGCCGCGTACAGGAGTTGACTTCCCCATGGCTCAGGACAAGAACAAGAAGCGCGTCAGCGCCCGCGAGCGGATCCAGGAGGCGCAGCGCCGCGAGCAGCAGGCCGCCAAGCGCCGCCAGCTGATCGTCGTGTCGGTCTCCGCCGTCGTCGTGCTGGCCCTGGCCGGCGGTGTCGCGCTCGCGATCAACACCGGTTCGAAGAACGACGACAAGGCGGCCGCGGCCGCCTCCTCGGCCCCGCTGGTCGTGCCGGCCAACGCCACCGGCCCGGACGGCACGGTGATCACCTACGGCAAGGCCGACGCCCCGCACACCATGGAGGTCTACGAGGACTTCCGCTGCCCGGTCTGCAAGCACTTCGAGGCGGCGAACGGCCAGACCGTCAAGCAGCTCACCCAGGACGGCCAGATCAAGGTGGAGTTCCACCTGGCCGCCTTCCTGGACAAGAACCTCGGCGGCAAGGGCTCGCGCACCGCCCTGGCGGCTGCCGGCGCCGCGCTGAACGAGGGCGTGGAGAAGTTCAAGGCCTTCCACGACGTGCTGTACGCCAACCAGCCGGACGAGCGCAGCGACGACTTCGGCGACGTCAACCACCTGCTGGACCTGGCCGGCCAGGTGCCCGGGCTCAAGACGGACGCCTTCGTGAAGGCGGTCACCGACCGGACGTACGCGCCGTGGGCGGCGAAGGTGGCCGACGCGTTCAACAACAGCCAGGTGACCGGTACCCCGACGGTCAAGGTGGACGGCAAGACGATCAACCTGTTCGCGGGCAACACCACCGCCACGCCGGAGCAGTTCACCGCCCAGGTGAAGCAGGCCGCCGGCCTCCAGTAGGCCGCACCGCGCCCGCACCGCACCGCGCCTGTACCGTCCCGCCCCGCCCCGCACGGCACCACCGGCCCGGCCGAACTCCCGGCCGGGCCGGCCCCTCCCAGCCAGCCACCGGAGTGTGCTGTCATGACCGCCCCGACCACCGTGCACCCCTCCCCGTCCGCCCCCGACACCGCCGGCCGTGGCCCGATCGGCGCGAGCCGGGCCCTCGCCCTCCTGCTGTTCCTCGGCGGACTGGTCGGGCTGGCCGCCTCGGCCGTCCTGACCTTCGACAAGCTCCGCATCCTGGAGAACCCGTCGTACGTCCCCAGCTGCAACATCAATCCGGTGATCAGCTGCGGTTCGGTGATGCGCACCGAGCAGGCGGAGGTCTTCGGCTTCCCGAACCCGCTGCTCGGCCTGGCCGCGTTCGGCGCGCTGGCGGCGATCGGGGCGGGGCTGCTGGCGGGCGCCGCGTACCGGCGCTGGTTCTGGCTGGGCCTGCACGCCGGGACGGCGCTGGGCATGGTGTTCGTGCACTGGCTGATCGACCAGGCGCTGTACGAGATCGGCGCGCTGTGCCCGTACTGCATGGTGGTCTGGGCGACGGTGGTGGTGCTGTTCTGGTACACCACGCTGCACAACCTGCGCACCGGCGTGATCCCGGTCGGGCCGAGGGCGCGGGCGGTGGTCCGGGAGGCGGCGCGCTACCACTGGGCGCTGCCGGTGCTGTGGGCGGCGGTGATCGCCCTGCTGGTCCTGAACCGGTTCTGGTACTACTGGAGCACCCTCGGCTGACCGGCCCGGTCAACCCACGTACCCCGCCGAGTGCAGCAGCACGGCGGCGCCGGTGCGCCGGGCCTCCAGGGCCCCGGTGAGCCGGCGCGCCGCGCAGGGGTGCAGCAGGGCGGCCGCCCGGGCGGGGGTGAAGTAGCCGTGGTCGGCGATCTCCTCCGGCTGCAACCGGATCACCGCGCCCGGCTCGACCGCGCCGCCGTCGAACATGAAGTGCACGGCCGGGTGGGCGTGCCGGCCCTGGTCGGGGATCGCCTCGCGCCACTCCACCGCCAGGAGCCGCAGCTCGCCCGCCGACAGCCCGGTCTCCTCCCGCAGTTCGCGGGCCGCGCACTCGGCGGGGCGCTCCCCCGGGTCCATCCCGCCGCCGGGGAACTGCCACTGGTCGCGGTAAGTCGCTTTCAGCAGCAGGATCTTGCCGTCCTCATCGGTCAGCAGCACGCTGCAGCCGATGTAGGCGCGCACTATCCCGGCGAGCCACTCCTCCTCCGTGAGTGCCCAGGTCTCCGTCATCGCGCCTCCTCCGCCGGCCGCTGTCCGTCCCGGCCACTCTGCCGCAACCGCCGCCCCGGCAAAGGTGGTTCGTACCTAATCCACCCGATCGGGTAGCCGTGGCGCGTGCCGAGACGCGTGTCAGCCGAAGACCGCCCGGCGGAAGGCGTTGCGCAGGTCGGTCAGCGGCTGGGTGTTCCGGTCGTGGTGCACCTTGTTGGTGAGCAGCAGGGCCCAGCGGCCCTGGCGGCGGGAGACCCAGCAGCCGGTGCCGGTGAAGCCGTAGTGGACGAAGGTGCCCTCGGCCGGGTCGGTGCCGGCCGAGAACAGCCAGGACAGGCCGCGCGCGGGGGCCAGGCCGCCGGTCTGCTCGCGCAGCGATTCGGTGATCCACCGCCCGCCCCACGGGAGTTCGGGGGGCGGGGCGAGCACGGCGGTGAGGAAGCGGGCCAGGTCGCGGGCGGTGGAGAAGACGCCGGCGTTGCCGGAGACGCCGCCGAGCAGCCGGGCGGAGGGGTCGTGGACGACGCCGCGCAGGTGGGCGCCGGTCGGCTCGTGCCACTCGGTGGGCGCGGTCCGGGCGGTCTCCGCGGCGCCGAGCGGCCCGTACCGGGTGTCGGTCATGCCGAGCGGCCGCCAGGTCCAGCGCTCGGCGAGGACGTCCAGCGGCGCGCCGCCGAGGTCCTCGACCAGGTAGCAGAGCAGTACGGCGGCGCGGTCGGTGTACTCCACGGCCACCCCCGGCGCGCGGTGCAGCGGGGCGGCCAGCACCCCGGCCCGGATCGCCGCCGGCTCCCGCCCGTAGAGCTGCTCGAAGCGGGTGTACGGCAGCATCCCGGCGGTGTGGGCCAGGAGTTGACGGACCGTCACCGCATCGACGGGCCGCCCGGCGGCGGACGGCCACCAGTGGCCGAGCGGTTCGTCCAGCGGCAGTCGACCGGACTGCCACAGCACTCCGGCGGCGGGCCAGAGCGCCACCACCTTGGTGAGGCTGGCGAGGTCGTACAGGGTGTCCGGCCCCGGCACGAGCCGCGCGTACGGGCCCCGCCCGAGGGTGCCGTGGCTGCCGACGCCGAGGGTGCCCCCGGCGTCGCCGACGGCCCAGACGGCGCCCGCGCCGACGGCCCGCAGGCCGGCCAGGACCAGCCGGTCCAGCTCCCCGCCGGGCGCGACCAGGGCGGGGAGGCGTCCCGCTTCGGGGGCTCGGTGGTCCACCCCGGATGTCTACCCGGGGCACCCTCCGCTCAGACCGCCGCGGGGAGTTCCTTGCCGAGGCAGATGCTCTGCGGGTGCTCCTTGTAGATGCCGAACTTGCGGATCGCCGTGTAGCCCTCGGAGCCGTACAGCGCGATGGCCTCGGGCTGCTCGCTGCCGGTCTCCAGGATGACGCGGGTGTGCCCGGCCTCGGCGGCGGTCTCCTCCAGGCGGTGCAGCACCGCCCGGGCCAGGCCCCGGCCGCGGGCGGCGGGGACCACGAACATCCGCTTGAGCTCGACGTCGCCGTCGCGCAGCCCGTCCGGGCCGGCCTGCTTGGCCCGCCAGCCGCCGCAGGCGACCGGCCGGCCGTCCAGGTAGGCGATCATGAACAGGCCGGCCGGGGCCTCGAAGTCCTCGGGGTGCATCACGGTCTCGTCCGGGTCGCCGTAGCGGCGGACGTACTCCTGCTGCACCTCCGCCGACAGGGCCTGCGCGTCGGGGTGGGCGTACCCGGTGATGCGGAACTCGACGGTGCTGGTGGCCTGCTCGGCGGTGCTCTCCATGGTGGAAAAGCCTACGACTCGGCTTCAGCGGCCCTCGAACCGGGCGAGCAGCTCGGTCTTGCCGAACATCGCGGCGGCGTCGACGGCGGACGGGACGCCGGCCCTCGGGTCGGCACCGCCGGCCAGCAGGGCCTCGACGACGTCCGTGCCGCCCTTGAAGACGGCCCCGGCGAGCGGGGTCTGGCCCTTGTCGTTGGCGCGGTTCGGGTCGGCGCCGCGCTGGAGCAGGGTTTCGACGGTGGCGGCGTGGCCGTGGTAGGCGGCCAGCATCACCAGGGTGTCGCCGCTGCCGTTGGTGAGGTCCGCGGAGACCCCGGCGTCGAGCGCGGTGGTCAGGGTGGCGGTGTCGCCGGCCCGGGCGGCGTCGAAGAGCTTCCCGGCGAGCGCGATCACCTCGGCGTCGGGGGCATCGGTCATGGCGGACTGCCTTTCCAGAGGGGTGACGAGGGCTCGTGCGTACCGCACCGTAGCGGCCGGTGCCGCCGCCGAACCAGCGGGCGTCCGGATTCCGGACGACGGCCCCACCGGCCCGGGACGCGGTACGACGTGCGGCCGCGCGGGTCGCGCCGCCGTTCGAGCGAACTTTCGGGACCCCCCGGAAGATTCCCGCCCACCCCCCGGGAATGCCTCGCGGCACCGGCCCCACCCGGATCCGACGCGATTCCGGGCCCCCACCCCGACCGGTTCGCACACCGCCGTCCGGCCCACCCGAAGGCCTTGAACGGCAGAACCACCCGTTTGCACCGTTCCATCATCTATTACTTTTTGTCACGATTAGGGCACTTTAAGTAACACTGTCCCCCGTCCCCCTCCCCGAGGAGCAGAAGTGATCCTCTCGATTTCCGGCATCGTCCTGTTCGGCACCATCGCCTTTCTGTTCTTCCGCAGGGACGGACTGAAGGTCTCGCACGCCATCGTCTGCGCCCTCTTCGGCTTCTACGTCGCCGGCTCCTCGATCGCCCCCAGCATCACCGCGGGCGGTGCCAGCCTGGCGAGCCTGCTCGGCGGCATTCGGTTCTAGGCGCCGCCTCTCCCCCACCGGCCCGGGCGCGGATCCCACCGCCCCGGGCCCCGTCGTACCACGAGCAGTCCCCCCTCACCCCACCCGTCCCACTCGTCCGGGGAGTCACGGAATGCCGCTCCACCGCCATCTCGGCAAGGGCCGCGAGTTCGCCCGAACCGCCGGGGACCACGCCACCGACATGTTCGCCCCGCTCACCGTGATCGGCCGCGGGCTGCGCCACCACGCCGGCTGGGCCAAGGGCCGCTGGCAGGCCACCCCGAAGGAGCGGCGCGGTCCGACGCTGTTCCTGTCGGCCGCCGTGCTGATCGGCATCTACCTGCTGCCGCACGGCCTGCTGTTCGCGCTGGTCGGCCTGATGGCGAGCGCCGCCTGGGCCGGACGGGCCCCCAAGGCGGCGCCCGCCCCGCCCGCGCCCGACGTCGCCGACGTCAAGCTCGCCGCCCTCTACTCGGCGCTCACGCCGTACCTGTGCGGCCCCGAGGACGCCAACCCGCTGTACCACTTCGAGGGCAGCTACAAGAACGCCTTCGGCTCCTGGGAGTTCGACGGCGAGGGCCGGCTCTCCCGGCTGGAGCTGAGCTACCCCGCGTACTTCACCGACACCGAGCCCGCCGCCCGGGCCCGGATCGAGCAGGTCGTCCAGGGCAAGGCCGGCCGGGCCCGGGAGTACCGCTTCGACTGGGACGAGGAGTCCAACCGGCTGCGGATCACCGCACTGGCCCCGCTGCCCACCGACATCACCGCCCAGCGCTTCGTCGCCGCCCCGGGCGAGATCGTGCTCGGCTTCACGGACGAGGACGGCACCGCCCGCACCATTCCGGTCCAGCAGGGCGGGGCCACCGCCCAGCAGCCGCCGGTGGTCTGGCGCACCGGCCCGCGCTCCTCCGAGCCGCACCTGCTGGCCCTCGGCGTCGCCGGCTACGGCACCTCCAGCCTGATCCGCTCGATCGCGCTCCAGGCGCTCCCGTACGCCGACCTGGTGGTGGTCGACGGCGCCGGCACCGGGGAGCACGCCTGCCTGGTCAACCGGCCCGGCGTGCACACCGTGGAGACCAGCCTGCACGGCGCACTGGCCGCCCTGGAGTGGGCCGCCCGGGAGACCGAGCGGCGGCTCGCCGCGCTGAACACCGCCCGGTACACCGGCGCCGCGCTGCCCGAGGACCTCACCCGGCCGCTCTGGCTGCTGCTGGACCACCCGACCGAGCTGGGCGAACTCGCCCGCGCCGAGGGCCGCCCCGACCCGCAGGAGCTGCTGGAGCTGCCGCTGCGGCACGGCCGGGCCGCCCGGGTCACCGTGGTGATCGCCGACGACGTCGAGGCCCGGGACCGGATCACCCCGACCGTCCGGGCCACCACCCGGGCCCGGGTGCTGCTCGGCCCGGCCGGGCCCGAGGAGGGCCACGCCGCGCTCGGCGCACCGCTGGACATCGTGCCCGCCGCCCACGCCCCGGTCGGCCGCGGCTACGCCCGGATCGGCAACGGCGCCCCTGTCCGGCTCCAGGTGCCCGCCACCGTCGACCCGCTGGACGACGAGGCCCCGGCCCAGCTGCGCGACGCGGTGATCGCCCTGCTGCCGCACCGCGACAGCCGGACCGAGCCCGCCTCCGAGGCGCCGCCCCGCCCGGACCGCCCGCCGGTGGTCCCGGCGGACGCCGCCCCGCCCGTCCGCCCGGTCGACCTCGGCAAGACCGAGCCGATGATCCGTTCCCGACCGATCTCCTGACCGCCCGGGAAGCGGGGGCGACCGGCGCCGCGAAATCGCCGACCGGTACGCTCGTCACAGAAAGTCCGCACGATCACCAGATGTGAAATAGGTGACACCTGGGGTGATATCACCGGCCAGATGTGACAAATCGGGCGACGGTGGGTACAAACAGGGGCGGCACGACAGACGACGCATGTCCCGGGACGGGAATCTTCGTCGGAAGCCGAGCGTTGACCGAACGACGAAGAACAGCGACCAGAACAGCGACCACTAGTCCTGTGGGCCATAAGCCCGGGAGGCACGATTCATGAGCGAGCGAGCTCTCCGCGGCACGCGACTCGGGGCCACTAGCTACGAGACCGACCGTGGTATCGATCTGGCCCCGCGCCAGACCGTCGAGTACGCATGTCAGAACGGACACCGATTCGAGGTTCCTTTCTCGGTCGAGGCCGAGATCCCTCAGGCTTGGGAATGCCGCTTCTGCGGTCAGGAGGCGGTTCTCCTCGACGGTGACGAGCCCGAGGAGAAGAAGACCAAGCCCACGCGCACCCATTGGGACATGCTGATGGAGCGCCGGACGCGCGAGGAGCTGGAGGAGGTGCTGGCCGAGCGGCTGGCCGTGCTCCGCTCCGGCGGGATGAACCTCGCGGTGCACCCGCGTGACACCCGCAAGAGCGCCTGACACGACTCGCTCCCGCCTCGAGCGGGAGGACGCGAAAAGGGACCCTGGTCACCAGGGTCCCTTTCGCGTTGTCCGGAGCTGTGCCGGCTGACCCGTCCGGCGATCGGCGGCGCGGCTCCGGACGGGTCAGCCGGCGATCGGCGGGCGGTAGGTGGTGTCGGGGCCCTGCGGCCCGGGCGGACCGGTCTCCGGGTCGACCACCTCGCCCTGGATGACCTTGCCGTCCGGGCGGTGGATGCGCATCTGCTCCTGCAGCCGTATCGCGTCCGCGAAGGCGTCGGAGCCGACGGTGGCGGTGCTGCGCATCGCCTTGTCCGCGATCCTGCGGCCGGCCACCCGCCACAGCGCCCTGGTCGGCGGGAACAGCAGGGTCAGGGCGACCAGGTCGGACAGGAAGCCCGGCACGATCAGCAGCAGCCCGGCCCCCACCGTCATGCTGGTGCCGGTCTGCGGCTGCTCGGACTGCGGGTTCTTGCTCTGCTCGATCGCCGCCGACAGGGCCTTGAGCCCCGCCCGCTTGATCAGCGAGCCGCCGATCACCGCGCCGGCGATGAGCAGCAGCAGGACGGTGAGGCCGCCGAGCCAGGAGGCCACCTGCACCAGCAGCCAGATCTCCAGCACCAGCCAGGCGGTGAACAGCAGCGGCAGCACCCGGCGGAGCCTGCTACGCGGGGCCGGACGGGCGGGGGTAGCTTGCTGGGTCACGGTACGAATCCACTCCAAGCGGTGCTCTGCGCGCCGCACGGGAGGTCCGGGCCGGCTACGGCACCACCTGGTCCAACGATTCCGCGGCGGCCGGTGTTCCGTCCGCGGCCTTCCTGCGGCGGCCGACCAGCAGGGCGGCGGCGCAGGCCAGCAGCCCGCCGACGGCCAGCGTCCACTCCGGGACGGCGCCGACCCGGTCGGCCACCGTGGTGCCGTCGCGCAGCGGGACGGTGGCGGACAGCTCGGCCGGGGTCAGCTCCTGGGTGCGCTGCTCGACGGTGCCGTCCGGGGCGATCACGGCGCTGATGCCGCTGGTGGCGGCGATCAGCACGGCCCGGCCGTGCTCGACCGCGCGCAGCCGGCTCATCGCCAGCTGCTGCTCGGGCTGGCCCGTCTCGGCGTAGGTCGCGTTGTTGGTCTGCACGACCAGGACGCGGGCGCCGCTGTCCACGGTGTCCCGGACGATCTCGTCGTAGGCCACCTCGAAGCAGATCACGTCGCCGATCTTCGCCGGGCCGAGCTGCATCACGCCGTTGTGGTCGCCGGGGTAGAAGTCGCGGGCGACCCGCTGGAGGCGGGTGATCACCTTCATCAGCTGGGCCCGGAACGGCACGTACTCGCCGAACGGGACGGGGTGCTGCTTGGTGTAGGAGGCGCCGGGGCCGGTGACCGGGTCCCAGACGATGCCCTCGTTCTGGACGTGCTGGGCGTCCGGGCCGTCCACCAGGGTGCCGACCAGGGTGGGCACCCCGACGGCCTTGACCGCCTCGTCGATGCGCTGGCGGGCCAGCGGGTCGCTGAACGGGTCCAGGTCGGAGGAGTTCTCCGGCCAGATCACCACGTCGGGGCGCGGGACCTTGCCGGCCTGCACGTCGGCGGCGAGCCGCTCGGTGGCCGAGGCGTGGTTGTTGAGCACCATCATCGGGCGGCCGAGGAAGTCCATGCCCGGGTTGGGCACGTTGCCCTGGACGATGGCGACCTTCACCGTGTCGGCCGCGGCGGTGGGCACCGGCACGAGGAACCCGGCCAGCAGCACGGCCACCGCGCCGAGCGCCGCCAGCGCCGCCAGCGCCGCCGCCTTCGGGGCCCGGCCCGGCCCGCGCAGGCGCAGCGCCGCCCAGGCGAGCAGGGTGCCGGACAGGGCGACGGCGAAGGTGACCAGGGGCGCGCCGCCGAGGGCGGCCAGCGGGGTGTACGGCGTCGCGGTGTTGGCGAAGGCCAGCCGGCCCCAGGGGAAGCCCCCCAGCGGCAGCCGGTCGCGCGCCCACTCCTGGGTGACCCAGAGGGCGGCCGCCCAGAACGCCCAGCCGGGCAGCAGGGAGGTGAGCGCCAGCGCCCCGCCGAGCAGGGCCAGGAACAGCGCCTCGATCACCGACAGGCCGACGGTCGCGTCCCAGCCGACCACCCGCAGCCAGCTGAGCAGCATCAGGAAGAACGGGAGGCCGAAGGCGAAGCCCGTCCAGGCGCCCTGGCGGAAGGTGCGGCCGCGGGTGAGCAGCGACAGCGCGGCCACGCCCAGCAGCGACAGCGGCCAGAGGTCGTACGGCGGGAAGGCGAGCGCGAGCAGCAGGCCGGACAGCGCGGCGAGGCCGGTGCGCGGCAGGCCGGCCCGGACCTTGGCGAGCGCGCGGGCCAGGCGGCCGGGGGCCGGGGCCGGTTCCTGCGGCTCGGGAGCGGTCCCGGACCGCTCCTGGGTGACGGGCATGGCCACCGGCGCACCATCTTCCTGAGGCTTGCTGTTAGGACGCTGTGCGAAGAAGGTACCCCGGAACGTCGCGGGCGCGTGAGGTCAGGGTGCTGGGCCGGTTCGGGGGGTGATGGGGTCAGCGCTCCGTGTAGCGGAAGCGCCCCAGCGGCCAGTGGTCGGTGAGCCAGGCGGAGACGGCACGGTACAGCGGGGCGTCCAGCTCGGCGCGGTCGGCGCGGACCCAGGAGCTGACCGAGACCAGGGAGGCGTCCTCGCGGTCCGGGTAGATGTAGACGCAGCCGATCACCTCGTCCCGGTCCGGCTCCAGGACGGTGTAGGTGAAGCCCCGGCGGGCCTCGAAGTCGGCGGCGTGCCGGCGCAGGTCGGCGAGGTTGTCCGCCAGGGACATGCCGTCGACGGGCGGCCAGCCGCGGCCGGCCCAGCCGGGGGTGGCACGGATGTGCTCGATGCTGCCCGTCCAGGCGACGTGGTCGGAGGCGTTGTGCTGCTCGCCCAGGGGCTCCAGGCGGAACTCCGGGGCGAGCAGCTCGCGCGGGACGGTGAAGTCGGCGGGGACGATCTCGGTCATGGTCGGCACCCTACGAGGGCGGCCGCCCGCCGATCACCCGATTTAGCGCTCGCACACGGTCCTTACCGCTCGTACCAGGCCCCTACCGCTCGTACACCGTGCGGCCGCGGACCACCGTGCGCAGGCAGACCGGGAGTTCGTGGCCGGGGGTGAGGTCGGGCAGGCCGGGGGTACCGGAGCGCGGGTCGGTGGACCAGCCCGCCACCCGGGAGTCCGGGGCCTGGACGACCAGCTCGTCGGCCGCCCAGAGCGCGTAGTTGGCGACCGCGCCGGGCACCAGCACGCCGTCGTGGTCACGGCCGATCGCACGCCAGCCGCCGCGGGTGTGGGCGGTGAAGGCGGCCCGGACCGAGATCCGGTGCTCCAGGGTCCGGTGGAACGCCGCGGCCCGGACGGTGCCCCAGGGGTCGAGCGGGGTGACCGGGGCGTCCGAGCCGAAGGCCAGCGGGACACCGGCGCGCAGCAGGGCCGCGTAGGGGTTGAGACCGGCCGCCCGCTCCGCGCCCAGGCGCTGCGCGTACATGCCGTCCGGGCCGCCCCAGGCGGCGTCGAAGGCGGGCTGGACGGAGGCGGTGAGGCCGAGTTCGCCGAGGGCCGCGATCGCCTTGTCGTCCAGGGCCTCGGCGTGCTCGACGCGGTGGCGCAGGGCCTTGACCCGGTCGGCGCCGACCCGCTCGCCGGCCGTGCGCACGCCGTCGATCACGGCGGTGAGCGCCGCGTCGCCGATCGCGTGGAATCCGGCCTGCAGCCCGGCCTCGGTGCAGGCGGCGACGTGGTCGGCGACCTGTTCGGCGGTCAGGTAGGCGGTGCCGGTGTGCTCGGCGTCGGCGTACCGGGCGTGCAGGCAGGCGGTGTGCGAGCCGAGCGCGCCGTCCACGAAGAGGTCGCCGCCGGCGCCCACCGCGCCGAGCCGGCGGGCGGTCTCGATGCCGCCCAGCTCGCCCCAGTAGCCGAAGACCTCGGGGCCCTCACCCTCGGCGGCCAGCTCCAGCAGGGCCGCCAGGTCGGCCTCGGAGGAGATCTCCGGGCCGGCGCACTCGTGCAGGGCACCGATGCCGAGCTCGGCGGCGCGGGCCAGGGTGGCGCGCTGGGCGCGGCGGCGCTGCTCGGGGGTGAGGTGCGCCAGCGCGGTCTGCCGGACGGCGTGGTGGGCGTCCTTGGTGAGCGGGCCGTCGGCGTGGTGGCCGGGGCGCTCGGCGAGGCCCTCGGTGAGGGTGCGCAGCGCGGTGGTGGCGAGCGCGGAGTGGACGTCCGTCCGGGAGAGGTAGAGCGCCGCGCCGCGGGCGGCCGCGTCGAGTTCGGCCAGCGTGGGCGGGCGGCCCTCGGGCCAGCCGGTCTCGTCCCAGCCGTGGCCGATCAGCACCCCGCCGGGCTCCGGCTGCGCCTCGACGAAGGCGGTGACGGCGGCCAGAGCGGCGGCCAGCGAGGGGCTGCCGGTGAGGTCGAGTCCGGTGAGCGCCAGGCCGGTGGCGGTGGCGTGCACGTGGGCGTCCACGAAGGCGGGGGTGACCAGGGCGCCGTCCAGCTCGACGATCTCGTCGGCGGTCGCGGCGTACGCCTCGGCGGCGCCGTCACTGCCGACCCAGGCGATGTGCCCGCCCTCCACGAGCATCGCGGTGGCGAAGGGGTCGGCGGGGCTGTAGACGGCGCCGCCGCGCAGCAGGACGGTCCGTGGGCCCCTCCGGCCCGAGGGCGGGCAAGGAGGGCTGGTGCGTTCGGTCATGCGCCCAAGTCTGCACCCCGGCGGTTCGCGCTCAGATCTTCGGGGGTCGTGCCTCGTAGGGAGTGGAGAGCACCACGGTGGTGCGGGTGGACACTCCGGCGGCGCTGCGGATCCGGGCCAGCAGGTCCTCCAGGTCCCCGGGGGCGCCGACCCGGACCTTGAGGATGTAGTTCTCGTCGCCGGCGACGCTGTGGCAGGCCTCGATCTCGGGCAGGCCGGCCAGTCTCTCCGGGGTGTCGTCCGGGGCGCTGGGGTCGAAGGGCTTGACCGAGATGAACGCGGTCAGCGCCAGGTTGACGGCGTCGGGGTCGACGATCGCGGTGTAGCCGCGGATCACCCCGCGCTGTTCGAGGCGGCGCACCCGCTGGTGCACCGCCGAGGTGGACAGGCCGGTGGCCTTGCCCAGGTCCGTGTAGCTCATCCGGCCGTCCTCTAGGAGCAGCTGGACGATGCGTTGGTCGAGATCCTCCACGGTGCGCAAACCTACCCGCTCGGGGAGCACAGGGGGCGCACGGTGGTGGCACGGGGTTGGACCGCAGGTGTCGCACGGGCATGTGCCTGGTGAATGTGGCGGGCGGTGTGGCCAAGGACACACCCGGTGCATCACGGTGCGCAACTCCGCAGGGTTATGAGCCCGAATCGGCGGGAAGTGCTGGTTGTGGCCCCAGAGCGACCACGCCGGGCCCGATCCTAGGGGGATCTCCATGCCTGCTACCGACCAGCGCGCGCTGGCTCTCGACGAGACCGACGATCCGACCGGCCGCGACGACCTCGCGGTCGACCACGCGCCGGGCACCGACCCCGGCGACGCCGAGACCTGGGACATCTTCCGGGTCCACTGCCCCGAGTGCCGCCGCCCGATCGCCCTGGTGGCGGACGAGGAGCGGCTGCCGCAGCACGCCCTGCTGCCGACGGCCTGGAACCCCTTCGCCCCCGCGATCTGCCCCGGCTCGGGCACCCTGACCGACGACCTGGCCGAGGCGGAGATCCGGGAGGACGCCGAACCGACCCGGTTCGAGGCGCTGTTCAAGCTCCCGAGCGGGCTCGACTGGCGCACCCAGCCGTTCTCGCACGCGCTGGTGCACCGCCCGGTGCGCGGCGCGGGCGCGGGTGCGGGGGCCGGTGCGGGGGCCGGTGTCGGCGCGGGCGTCGGTGCCCCGGCCAAGGCCGGGCGGCAGCTCGCCTCGACCGTCCCGCTCGCCACCATCCCGGAGCAGCGCCGGCGGCTCGCGCGGCGCTGATTCCCTTCGGCGGCGGGTGAGTTGACGCCCGATCAGAGAATCGCCCCCGGTCGTCACTCCGCACCCTGGAGTGACGACCGGGGGCCGTATCGGGGAGGCCGCGGCCTCGGGCCGGGCTTCGGGGCCGGGCCTGGGCCCCGCCGGACTTCGGGGCCCGGCCGGACTTCGGCTCAGCCCTTGGTGAGGTGGCGGCCGATCACCAGGCGCTGGATCTGGTTGGTGCCCTCGACGATCTGCAGCACCTTGGCCTCGCGCATGTAGCGCTCGGCCGGGAAGTCCTGGGTGTAGCCGTAGCCGCCGAGCACCTGGACGGCGTCGGTGGTCACCCGCATCGCGGCGTCGGTGCAGAACAGCTTGGCCATCGCCGCCTCCTTGGAGAACGGCCGGCCCGCGTCCCGCAGCCGCGCGGCGGCGAGGTAGAGCGAACGCCCGGCCTCGATCTGGGTGGCCATGTCGGCGAGCATGAAGGACAGGCCCTGGAAGTCCGCGATCGGGCGGCCGAACTGGCGCCGGGTGCGGGCGTAGTCGACGGCGAGGTCGAGCGCGGCCTGGGCGACGCCGACGGCACAGGCGGCGATGCCGAGGCGGCCGGAGTCAAGCGCGGCGAGCGCGATCTGGAAGCCCTGGCCCTCCTCGCCGATCAGCCGCTCGCGAGCCACCCGGGCGCCGTCGAAGTGCAGCTGGGCGGTCGGCGAGGACCGCATGCCCATCTTGTGCTCCGGCGGCGCGGCCGACAGGCCCGGCTGGGCGCCGGGCACGAGCAGGCAGCTGATGCCCTTGGGGCCGTCCACCCCGGTGCGCACCAGGGCGCTGTAGAAGTCGGCCTGGCCGCCGTGGGTGATCCACGCCTTGGTGCCGTTGACGACGTACTCGTCCCCGTCGAGGTCGGCGCGGGTGCGCAGGGCCGCCGCGTCGGAGCCGGACTGCGGCTCGGAGAGGCAGTAGGCGCCGAGCTGCTCGCCGGAGAGCATGCCGGGCAGCCACTTCTCGCGCTGCTCGTCGCTGCCGAAGGTGGCCAGCGCGTGGCAGGACAGGGTGTGCACGCTGACGCCGAGGCCCACCGCCAGCCAGCCCGCGGCCAGCTCCTCCAGGACCTGGAGGTACACCTCGTAGGGCTGCTCGCCGCCGCCGTACTTCTCGTCGTACGGGAGGGAGAGCAGGCCGGCCTCGCCGAGGGTGCGGAAGACCTCCCGGGGGAAGCGGTCTGCGGCCTCGTCCTCCGCCGCGCGCGGCTGGAGCTCGCGCTGGACCAGGTCCCGGGTGAGGCTCAGCAGCTCGCGGGCCTCCTCGCTGGGCAGCTGGCGCTCCACGGCTTTCACGGGGGACGGGGTCATGGCGAGGGTCGCCTCCTCGATCGGGCGCCGGCCCGGGGTGGCGGGTGATCCGGCGCGGGTGTGGCAGGTCGGCCCGACCGGCACCGGGTTGCGGTGAACGGCCGTTCACAGGCGTGGCGAAGGCGAGTATGCCCGAAACCCGCGCTGCCGTCACGACCTGCACAGATGATCTGTCCGCAGTGGTGGGCTACGGCACCGTAGGGTTGACGTTGTGGCTGCATCCGGAACCGCTCGCTCCCCCCGTCCGCCCGTTCCCGGCGACCCGCCGGCCGGGCTCGACGGGTTCCACAGCCCCGACGGGCAGGCCGGCGCGCTCGACGCACCGGCCGACGGGAACGCTGCGCTGGCCGGGCTGGCCCGGGAGCTGCGGGCGCTGCCGCCCTCCTGCGGGCCGGTGCGGCTGGTCGCGGTGGACGGGCACGCGGGCTCCGGCAAGACGACCTTCGCCGGGCGGCTGGCGGTGGCGCTCGGCGGCGCGCCGGTGGTCCACCTCGACGACCTGGCCACGCACACCGAGCTCTTCGGCTGGGCGCGACGGCTGCGCGAGCAGGTGCTGGAGCCGCTGGCGGCCGGCCGGGACGCGGAGCACCGGGTGTACGACTGGACCCTGCGCCGCTTCGCCGGCACCGCCCGGGTGCCGCTCGCCCCGGTGGTGCTGGTGGAGGGGGTCGGCGCGGGGCGCCGCGAGGTGCGGCCCTGGCTGGCCCGGGTGATCTGGATGGAGCTGGAGGTAGCTGCGGCCCGCCGGCGCGGCGAGGAGCGGGACGGGCCGGAACTCGCCGCGTTCTGGGCCGGTTGGGCCCGCGCGGAGGCGGCGCACTTCGCCGCCGACCCGAGCCGTCCGTACGCCGCCACCAGGGTCGACGGGGTGACCGGGCGGATCGCGTCGAGCACTGTCGGTGAAACTTCAACTAAGCCCTTGACCTGCGACATCGCCAGGACTTAGGTTCTCGTCAGTCGCTGGAACTCATCGTTCCGGCCGCTTCGGACCCGGCGCTCCCGACTTGTTCCCCCGTGAGCCGGGGGCGCCGTCCGGTCCCCTCCCGCAGCCCGCCGGTCAGCGGTTTTTCGGCCATCCGGCCGCCCAACCACCTTGTGCACGATCGCATTTGACCCTGTGCGGCACCCTTCCGGATCAGCCCCGCGCCGGTACGATTCCCGGTAGGCGCATATGCGCCCCGGGGGCTCGACGACCACCGGCCCGGCTGCGCACAGGCGATCCGCCGGCCGAGCCCCGGGCCACACCGCGGGGGGCGTGAGTGACGACGGTCGACAGTTCCGACAGCACGGCGGGCGGCCCGGACCGGCTCGCCGACCGGGCCTGGCTGCGGGCCATGGACGCCTACACGGCCGGCGCCTACGCCCGGGCCGAGGAGGAGTTCCGCGCCGCCGTCCGGCTGGACCCCGGCATGGCCGACGCCTGGCTCGGCCTGCACGCCCTGCGCAGCGACACCTCGGCCGCCCTGCTCGCGATGTACCGCAACCAGAACCGCTTCGGCGAGCAGCGGCGACTGCACCGCCGCCCGCTCAGCTCCTGGTACTGGCTGGGCTGGTGGGTGCAGCCGGTGCTGGAGGACACCCGCGACCTCGCGCTGGCGCACGCCTCGCACTGGCTGGACGGCCGCCACCTGGCGGAGCTGGACCGGGCGTTGGAGCAGTGCCCGGCCCCCAGCGAGGACCCGTCCGCGCAGTTCCTGTACGCCTGCCGGTCCTACCTGCTCAAGGACTGGGAGCAGTTGATCCGGGACACCGACCGGCTGCTCGACGACCCGCTGCTGGGCATCGAGGCCGGGCTCTTCGCCGGGATGGCCCGGGTGCGGCTGGACATGTGCGCCCAGGCGCAGGCCCCGCTGGCCGCCTCGCTGGCCCGCTGCCGCTCCGAGCAGCCGCAGCGCAAGGAGCTGCGCTACTGGCTGGCCCGGGCGTACGAAGGGGCCGGACGCAGCGCCGCGGCGCTGCCGCTCTACCGGGCGGTGCACCGGGCGGACCCGGCGTTCATGGACACCTCGGCCCGGCTGGCGGCCATCTCGGCCGAGGACGCGCTCGCGGACGGGCTGCTCGCGGACGGGCGCTCGGGCGGGCTGGACGGGACCGGCCCGGACGGCGTCGGCCTCGACGGGACCGGGCTCGACGGGACCGGCCTTGACGGTGCGGGGCTGGACGGCGTCGGGCTCGACGGCGCGGGGCCGGACGGAGCCGGGGTGGGCGGTGGGACGGGCTACCAGGACGACCCCGGCTACGCCGAAGGGCCGCTCTACGACGCCGAGTTCGGCACGGGCGCCACCCCGGTCGGCGGCGGGCCCGCAGTGGACGCGACCCTCGTGGACGGCCCGCTCACCGCAGCGGAAGCGGACACCGCCCCGGCGGACGGCACACCCCAGACGGCCGGTGAACGCTCGGGTTCGGGCGCCCCGGCCGGCCCCACCGCGCCACCCCCGCCGCTGCCGGTACGCGGCGAGGCCCAGCCCCGCACCGCCGCCGCGCCGCCGCCCCGGACCGCGGGCAACGAGCGGGAGTTGGACGCGGCCCTGGCCGAACTCTCGCTGATGGTCGGCCTGGAGCCGGTCAAGCGCCAAGTCAGGGCGCTGTCGGCACAGTTGAGAATGTCGCGGCTGCGCGCCGAGCAGGGGCTGCCGGTCCAGCCGCCGAAGCGGCACTTCGTCTTCTCCGGCCCCTCCGGCACCGGCAAGACCACCGTGGCACGGATCCTCGGCCGGGTCTTCCACGCCCTCGGACTGCTCTCCGGCGACCACCTGGTGGAGGCCCAACGCGCGGACCTGGTGGGCGAGTTCCTCGGCCAGACCGCCGTCAAGGCGAACGAACTGATCGACTCCGCGCTGGACGGCGTGCTGTTCATCGACGAGGCGTACAGCCTCTCCAACTCCGGCTACACCAAGGGCGACGCCTACGGCGACGAGGCGCTCCAGGTGCTGCTCAAGCGGGCCGAGGACAACCGGGACCGGCTGGTGGTGATCCTGGCCGGCTACCCGGAGGGGATGAACCGGCTGCTCGCCACCAACCCCGGCCTCAACTCCCGCTTCACCACCCGGGTCGACTTCCCGAGCTACCGCCCGAACGAGCTGACCGCGATCGGCGCGGCGCTGGCCGGCCGGGACGGCGACGGCTGGGACGAGGACGCGGCCGAGGAGCTGGCCAGCATCTGCACCCACGTGGTGCGCGAGGGCTGGATCGACGAGCTGGGCAACGGCCGGTTCATCCGCACCCTGTACGAGAAGTCCTGCGCCTACCGGGACCTGCGGCTCTCGCTGCTGCGCGAGCCGCCGGGCCGGGAGGACCTGGCGACGCTGCGGCTGCCGGACCTGGTGCAGGCGTACGGGGAGCTGATCGACGGCCGGAGCTGACGACCGGCTCCCCCACCGGGCCTCAGCCATCGAGCAGCTCCGCCTCGCGCTCCGGGCCTCAGCCGTCGAGCAGCTCCGCCTCGCGCTCCGGGTCGAGCCCGACGCTCGGCCGGTCGGCGCGCTGCGGGGCCTCGCCACCGATCGACCGCAGCCAGGCCCAGGTGTCCTCGACCGTCTCGGCGACCGGGCGGCAGCGCAGCCCGGCGGCGACGGCGCGGGCGACCGAGGCGCCGTGCAGGAAGTCGTAGAGCTCACCGGGCGCCAGCCAGACCGGCAGCTCCGTCCACGGCTGCACACCGGCCGCCAGGATCCGCTCCGGATCCGTCCAGCGCAGCTCGGCGTCCGAGCCGGTGGCCCCGACGCAGGCCTCCAGCAGCCCGCCCATGGTGGTGTGACCGGCCGGGCTGACCACGTTGTACGGTCCGCCCAGCCGGGCCACCACCGCGTCCAGGGTCCAGGCGGCGAGGTCGCGGCCGTCGATGTACTGCAGCGGCAGCTCGCGCGGGCCCGGGGCGAGCACCGGGCCGCCCCGGGCGATCCGGTTCAGCCACCACGGCAGCCGGCCGATGTCCTCGTACGGGCCGAGGATCAGTCCGGCGCGGACCAGCAGGGCGCGTCCGCCGAACTCCGCCTCCAGGGCCAGTTCGGCGCCGCGCTTGGCCTCCGCGTAGCCCACCTCGCCGGTGAGGTCCGGGTCGGAGTCGACCACCGGCGCGGTCTCGTCGGCCCCGGCGCGCAGCGGGTGGTCGTACACCGAGCGGCTGGAGACGTACGCGTAGTGGCCGACCCGCCCGTTCAGCCGCCGGGCGCTGTCGCGCACGGCCGCCGGGGCCCAGGACCAGGTGTCCACCACCGCGTCCCACTCCCCCGTGCCGAGCGCGGCCAGGCCGTCCTCGGCGGTGCGGTCGCCCCGCAGCACCCGGACGCCCTCGGGCGCGGGCTGCGTGCCGCGGTTGAGGGCCGTCACCTCCCACCCCCTGGCCAGCGCCTCCTCGGCGACGGCCCGTCCGACGAACTTCGTTCCACCCAGCAGCAGGAGTCTCATGCCGACCACCCTCCCCCGGGGCGGCCGGCCTGGGAACCGTTGCCTGCTGTGGGCAGATTCGCCCTCGGCGGACACGCCGTCGGCGGACACGTCCCTCGCCGGTCACGCCGTCGGCGGGCGGGGGTCTTCCCGCGCTTGGGGTGCTACCGCGGCTACCAGTGGCTAGGCGGTCGTCCGGTGGTCCGGGTCGTGCATCTCGCCGACCAGTTCCTCCAGGACGTCCTCCAGCATCACCACGCCGACCGTCCGGCCGTCCTGGTCCAGCACGGCGGCCAGGTGGCAGGTAGCCCGGCGCATGGCGCCGAGGGCGTCGTCCAGCGGGAGGCTGCCGCGCAGCACCGTGATCGGCCGCCACAGCCGGGCCGGCACGGGCGCCGACGGGTCGTCCACGTCGAGGATGTCCTTGAGGTGGAGGTAGCCCAGGTAGCCGTGGCCGGCCGGGTCCCCGTCGGTGACCGGGAAGCGCGAGAAGCCGGTGCGCAGGGCGAGCTCCTCGACCTCGGCGGCGGTCGCCTTCGGGTCCACGGTGACCAGCTGCTCGGGCCGCAGCAGGACGTCGGTGACCGGGCGGCGGCCCAGCTCCAGGGCGTCCTCCAGGCGTTCCTGGCGGTCCTCGTCGAGCAGGCCGGCGTCCCGGGAGTCGACCAGCAGGTACATCAGCTGCTCGGTGGTGAACACCGACTCGACCTCGTCCTTGGCCTCCACCCGGAACAGCCGCAGCACGCCGTTGGCGAAGGCGTTGAGCGCCCGGATCACCGGGGTGAGCCAGCGGGCCAGCCGGTCCAGCGGCGGGCCGAGCAGCAGCGCGGCCCGCTCCGGGCCGGCCATCGCCATGTTCTTCGGCACCATCTCGCCCAGCACCATGTGCAGGAAGACCACGAGGGCCAGCGAGATCCCGTACGAGAGCGGGTGCATCAGGCCGGCCGGGACGCCGATCGCGTGGAAGGGGTCCTCCAGCAGCGAGGCGATGGTCGGCTCGGCGAGCGCACCGAGGCCCAGCGAGCAGACGGTGATGCCGAGTTGGGCGGCGGCCAGCATCGCGGAGACGTTGGACAGCGCGTGCAGCACCGTCCGGGCGCGCTTGTGCCCGGCCTCGGCGAGCGGCTCGATCTGGCTGCGGCGCACCGAGACGACGGCGAACTCGGCGCCGACGAAGAAGGCGTTGCCGAGCAGGAGCAGGACGGCGACGGCGAGTTGGAGCACGGTCATCGGACGTTCTCCCCGTTCTCGCCGAACCGGCCGGGCGCGCTGGTGCGCTCCACCCGGACCTGGCTGGTGCGGTGCCGGTCGACGCCGGTCACGGTGAACCGCCAGCCGGGCAGCTCGGCCTGCTCACCCACCTCGGGGAGCTTGCCGAGCAGGTCGGAGACCAGACCGGCCAGGGTCTCGTACGGGCCGTCCGGGGCGTTCAGGCCGATCACCTCCAGCTGGTCGAGCCGGGCGCGGCCGTCCGCCTCCCAGGCGGGCAGGCCGTTGACGGCCGGCAGCTGGAGCAGGTCGGGGTGGTCCTCGGGGTCGTGCTCGTCCTGCACCTCGCCGACGATCTCCTCGACGATGTCCTCGACGGTGACGACCCCGGCGGTGCCGCCGTACTCGTCGACCACGATGGCCATCGGCTGGAGGCGGCGCAGCTGGTCCAGCAGCCGCTCGGCGGGCAGGGTCTCGGGCACCAGCAGCGGCGGCGAGGCCAGCTCGGCGACCCGGACCAGGCCGCGGCGGGCGGCCGGGACGGCGAGGGCGTCCTTGAGCGTCACGATGCCGGTGATCTCGTCCACGGTGTCGGTGTAGACCGGGAAGCGGGACAGGCCGGTGGCCCGGGTCAGGTTGATGACGTCGGAGGCGGTGGCGTCGCGCTGGAGGGCGGCGACGTCGATCCGCGGGGTCATCACCGACTCGGCGGTGAGCTCGCTGAGGCCGAGGGTGCGGACGAACAGGGTCGCCGACTCCTCGTCTATCGCGCCGGCCTTGGCCGAGTGCCGGGCCAGCGAGACCAGCTCGGCCGGGGTGCGGGCGTGCTCCAGCTCCTCCTGCGGCTCGATGCCGAAGGCGCGGACGGTGCGGTCCGCGGCGCCGTTCAGGAAGCTGATCAGCGGGCGGCAGGCGAAGGAGAAGGCCATGTGCGGGGCGGCGACCGCGCGGGCCACCTGGAGCGGGCGGGAGATCGCCCAGTTCTTCGGCACCAGCTCGCCGATCACCATCTGCACGACGGTCGCCACCACCATGCCGACCACCACGGCGACGCCGCGGGCGGCGGAGTCCGGCACCCCGATGCCCGACATCACGGGCGAGAGCAGGGTCGACAGGGCCGGCTCGGCGAGCATGCCGACCACCAGCGAGGTGACGGTGATGCCCAGTTGGGCGCCGGAGAGTTCGAAAGACAGGTGCCGCAGGGCCCGGGAGACCCGACGGGACTTGACGTCGCCGGTTTCGGCGGAACGTTCCACCGCGCCCCGGTCGGCGGTCACGAAGGCGAACTCGGCGGCCACGAAGAGGCCGTTGGCGAGGATCAGGAGCACGGCCGCGAGCAACAGCAGCCAGGCGGTGATCACAGTGCCGCCTGCCTTCCGGGGGCCGGAAGCGAGGCGGCGCAGGTACTACCGGACGGATCGTCCATCGAGGGGGAGTGTCACTCCTCTGGTCGGTGCGGTACAGGTCGTGCTGGGGCGGAACCGAAGCTTTGCCCCACTTTTACCAGCGTAGACCATACCGGCGTGACGGTAGGAAGCGTGTTCGGACCCGCCGGGGCCCCCGATTGGGGGCCCGGGTCCGGGGTTCCGGGTCCGGGTCCGGGGTCCGGGTTTGAGGACCGGGGTCAGACCTGGGCGTGGTGCTCGACCAGGTCGCGCAGCGCGCGGGCGTCCGCGATCGCCTGGTCCTTGCCGACGCCGGACTGGATGCCGACCGCGGCCAGCGAGGTGCCGTCGGCGAGGTCGAGGGTGGCCCACGGGTCGCCCTGGCGGAAGTTGACCCGGACGATCTCCGGCCAGGACAGCCGGCGGCTGCGGACGAAGTTGACCACCGTCACGCCCTCGGCGTCGGCGCTCACCCGGGGGCGGGCCAGCATCAGGCCGACGGCGGCGAACAGCACGCCGCTGGCGACCATCATGATCCGGTCGTTGAGCTGCCAGTTCGCCGGGAGCAGCACCGCCAGCACCACGAACAGCGCCACGAGCACGGCGCAGACCGGCAGCAGCACCGCGCGGGTGCGCCGGGGCGCCCAGGTGACGGGGAACTCGACGGGCGGGGTGGACACGTGGGGTCTCCGGTGGCTCTGGATCATGACGGGCGACAGCACAGGGGCGGGGACGCCGGTCAGCGTCCCCGCCCCTATTGAACCGTTCTTTACTCTCTGCCGTGCGAGCAGGTCAGAGACGGCAGGCGTGGATGTTGGTCACCAGGATCGCCCGGGCACCGATGCCCCACAGGTCGTCCATGATCTGCTGGGCCTCCTTGCGGAGCACCATCGAGCGGACGGCCACCCAGCCCTCGGTGTGCAGCGGGGAGACGGTCGGCGACTCCAGGCCGGGGGTGAGCGCCACGGCGGCGCCGACCTTCTCGGCCCGGATGTCGTAGTCCATCAGCACGTAGCGGCGGGCCACCAGCACGCCCTGGAGACGACGCAGGAACTGCTCGACCCGGGCGTCCTCGCCCGCGCCCTTGGGGCGGATCACCACGGAGTCCGACACCAGGATCGGCTCGCCGAAGACCTCCAGGCCGGCGTTGCGCAGGCTGGTCCCGGTCTCCACCACGTCGGCGATCACGTCGGCGACGCCCAGCTGCACCGCGGTCTCGACCGCGCCGTCCAGCTTGGTGACCGTCGCCGTCACGCCGTGGTCGGCCAGGTGCTGCTCGACCAGGCCGGTGTAGGAGGTCGCGATCCGCAGGCCCTCCAGGCCCTGCACGTCCTTGACGTCCAGGCCCTCGGGGCGGGCGAAGCGGAAGGTCGACCCGGCGAAGCCGAGGGCGAGCACCTCCTCCGCGTTGGAGTGCGAGTCCAG
This sequence comes from Kitasatospora sp. NPDC029367, assembly GCF_055569135.1. NCBI lineage: Bacteria > Bacillati > Actinomycetota > Actinomycetes > Kitasatosporales > Streptomycetaceae > Kitasatospora > Kitasatospora sp. NPDC029367. Next base: position 671 of record NZ_JBVHYH010000092.1, on the reverse strand, counting down.
CAGCAGGTCGCGGCCGGTGATGCCGACGTCCAGGCGGCCGGAGCCGACGTAGACGGCGATGTCGCGCGGGCGGAGGAAGAAGAACTCGACCTCGTTGTTCGGGTCGACGAGGACGAGCTCCTTCGGGTCCTTCCGCTGGCGGTATCCGGCCTCATGGAGCATCTCCGCCGCGGGACCCGAGAGAGAACCCTTGTTGGGGACGGCGATGCGCAGCATGGGAAGTCGGTTCCTTACCTGTTCGGGGAGGGGGTGCTGTCGGGAGCGGTTCAGAGGTACTTGTAGACGTCGTCGAGCGTCAGCCCACGGGCGATCATCATCACCTGAACGTGGTAGAGGAGCTGGGAGATCTCCTCGGCCGTCTGCTCGTCCGACTGGAACTCGGCGGCCATCCAGACCTCGGCGGCCTCCTCGACGACCTTCTTGCCGATCGCATGGACGCCCTGCTGGACGAGCTGGGCGGTACGGGAGGACGAGGGGTCGCCGGTGGCGGCCTTCTGCTGGAGCTCGGCGAAGAGCTCCTCGAATGTCTTCGAAGCCATGATGGGACTCACCATACGGCGTGCGGGGAGGCGGACGGTAAACGGTCCCGGGGGGGGGGGGGGGGGGGGGGGGGGGGGGGGGCTGGGGGGGGGGGGGGGGAATTCGGCGGGGGGGGAGCGGGTATGCGAGGT